>JBCDJC010000044.1:0-29272 GCA_038748225.1 Cyanobacteria bacterium P01_H01_bin.26
CCGCAACACCATTCTGACGTTTTTCCATGGCAACGGCATGTCAGCGGCCTTCCACTGGCTCCATGAAAGCTGGGGCGGCGATATCTACTCTGCCGCTATGCTGGGCTCCCTGGTCTTGACGGTCAATGCGATTCAAAGCCATGTACCGGAGAAGTTTGCGATCGCAGCTGTCCCCAATGCCAGGGACGCATCCTCAACCCAGCCACGGCCCCTTGATTTTTAGACTGTAGTTCTTTGAGCCCCATGCCCGTCTGTAAATAATTTTTTTTTAGCATATGGCTTTGTCACTATCCCCCTCAGATCCCAAACCTAGATCCTGGCCCAAATGGATAGTTGTGTTGGTCTTAAGCGCTATCATCGCAGCGGTGTCCATACCCCAATATTTATCGGGTCAATGGCCCTGGCTATCACCGCCAGACGTCGCTCAAATTAGTACTATTCGGAGTCTCAAGGAAACAGGATTAGCACTTGATGGCTGGTCCGAAGACTTTCAGCAAAAAATTCCCATCGGTGGCGATCAGTGGTCAGTACAGCAATTGACCCACACCAGGGGGCTATCCCCGGAACAAATGGTACTTTTCCTAAAACCCCAGGGGCGGGCCAAAGACCAGCCCGAGGTGGAATGGATTGACCTGAAAGGGTCTCAAAATTGGCAGACGTCCAACCATCGGCGTATGCGTAATGGCTCATTAGATATTGAGACCTTTCGTGCTTGGAATTCCGGTCAAACCTTTGCGGTTGCCCAGTGGTATGCGCTACCCCAGGGAGGACATCCGGCTCCCCACCATTGGTTTTGGCTCGATCAGAAGTATCAGTGGAGCCGGGGTGAGCGCTTGCCGTGGGTTGCCGTGAGTGTGCTAGTGCCCATGCCTCCCCTCGGCGATATATCTCCGTTCTATGCCGATTTAGAGCGTATTAGCCAGTTGGTGCAAGTGTCCTTGGTAGAGTCCGTGTTTGCCAGCGATGCCTAATCTTTTAGGCATCGTTCCACTGCAGCCAATGGGCCACTACATCTGGTGGTGCAAAAGATAGGCTAAGGTAGCTACATTGCATAAAAAGATAGTCTCTATCCATTAGCCGTTGCTGAATTTGCGTTTTATTGATTTTTCCTGAGTCGGTATGGTTCTTATCAAAAATGCCAAAGTAACCCATCAGCAGAGTTCCCTGCTTAGAAAGGCGGGGGTACTGGCTGGCCAGCTGCTTTTGAGCACCGTCTGCTGGCATCTTTGGCAGGGACCAGGCATAGCTCAATTAGCTCCCCTACCCGAAGACTCTGCCAATGAATCAGCAGCCATAGATGAGTTGGCAGATGAATCCTTAGCCGATACGTCTGACTCTACAGATGAACCGTTGCCTGAGATAGTTCCGGTGGTGCCAGTTGAGCCTACTGTGCCCACGGTCGAAGAGCTAGAGCTCCGCCCTACTTTAGACGATCTAGACCCCCGTATTCGCACAGGTGCCACCCCAGATGTCATTGAAGATGCATTTGAGCAGTATCGTTTAGGTCCCGGTGACGGTATCTTTGTCAGTGTTCAGCGTTTCCCAGATCTTTCATTTCAAGCCACGCTAGATCAGCAAGGGAATGTGATTTTACCGATTGAAGGAGCTGTGCCCCTAGAGGGGCTAACCCTCAACCAGGCAGAAAATAGAATTCGAGCTATTTATAACCAGTATGTGGTGCTTTCTGAGGTTCGTTCCATTGGCCTAGCGGGGTCGCTTCAGGGGCTTCCCTATCAGGTGGCAGAAGAAGAAATCAATCGGCGGATTGTTCCGGACTATCAGGCGTTGCGCACGAGCGATCCGCAAAGGTTTGGTGTGCCTGATGTTACCCTCACCCTGACGGCCCAGCGTGGTGTAGAGGTCATCATGCTAGGCGAAATCGAACGCCCTGGTCTATATCCGTTAGCTAGCCCACGGGTAACAGCAGCCCTGCTGGCTGCGGGCGGTGCTCGGTCCACCGCTGATTTACGTGAAGTACGCATTCAGCGTCGGCTGCCCAACGACACCGTGATTGAAAAAACGGTTGATCTGTACACTCCTGTACGGGACGGCATGCCCCTGCCAGAGGAACGCCTCGAAAACGGCGACATTGTTATTATTTCCCGCCTTGATCCAGCCCAGGCCTATGACTACGACGTAAATTTTGTTTCCCGTTCTACCCTGGCCCAGCCTGACATTGTTATTCGAGTTGTGAACTACCCCCGGGGGGCCGTGGGCGGACGCCGTTTACCCAACGGAAGTACCTTTGTAGATGCCTTGGTCGGTGATGCTGCCAGGGGAGGAGATGGTTTCGGGTTACCGCTCAATCAGGCCAATCTGCGTTCGGTGGCTCTGATTCGGTTTGATCCAGAGCAGGGCGAACCCATTGTTACCAAGCTCAACGCCAAGGATGCCATCTATGGTGATCCCACCCAAAATCCGCCGCTACGGGATAACGACGTTATCGTGGTTGGTCGGAACTTTATTAATCGAATCACGTTTGCCATAGACACCGTGACTCAGCCATTTCAAGATGTGCTAAGTTTTCTACTCTTTTTTAACGGCATTTTTGACAGTGACTTGTTTGATTAATGATTGCCAGGGTCTGTGTTCACCTCAGAATCTTGGCCAGGCTGTACGATGGCTGATTGAGCTATGCTTTTCCTAGAGACCAGATGTCAGCCTTAAGATGTCCCATTGTCTGTACCTGAACCAACGATTCAGACACCTGTCTTAAACTAGTCCTCTTTATCCAGTGAATGTCTATGGTATCCCCCATCATCAAGCGATATCTGTTAGCTGTTCAGCGATACAAGTGGGCTGGCCTCACCTGTTTTTTGTCGATTTTGGGCGCTTCAGGTGTTGTTGCTTTGCAGCCGCCGCCACCCCTCGAATACTATGCCGAAGGGGTTTTGGTGGATAATTCACCTCTGGTTTCCCTAACCAATACGGCTACTACCATCGACCAGCTAGGTCGAGGCATCATTAGCGAAGAGCAGCTACTGTCTGAAGTTTTACTCCAGGAGGTAGCCCGACAGCTGGGCAATCGCGGTCTTGAGATTGCACCGAATGAAATCCGTAGAAATACCACCATCGGTATTAATGGTAAGGATGGTGATGGCGGTGTGCGAGCAGTTGTCCGATACATTGATGATGATGAAGAGACTGCCACAGCTGTCCTAAACACTTTGTTTCAAGGCATGGTTGAACTCAGTCGCGTGTCTAACAAAGCCAGGTTACAGGCAATTATTGATGCGCTGAATGAGCGATTACCCCCTATCGAAAGCGCCTTGAGACAGGCGGAGCAGGTCCTAGAGCAGTACGATCGCCAAGAAGGACCGGCGATTCAGGCGGCGTTGGATGGTAGTTTGCTAGGGCAGATTTCCGGTAGCCAACAGCAAATTCGACAAAATCAAATCACTTTGGCAGGCATTGATGCTCAAATGCAGAGCTTGGAGCAGCGTTTGGGGCTATCCGCCGACGAAGCCTATGTCTCGTCTGCGTTGAGTGCCGATCCGCTAATTGCCAACCTGCGGGCCCAAATTTATCAGGCTGAAAATCAACTGAATCTGTTACAGGCATCAGACTATCGAGAAGATCATCCGGCCGTTGCAGATGAGATACGTAATCTGAATACCCTACAGAGCCAGCTCAATGGACGTGTAAATGATGTTCTCTCCGGTGGAGGCCAGACGACTGCTCTGCCTGCTAGCGTCGTCAATGTCAATAGCAATTTGGATCCGGCTCGAGCTACCCTAGCCAATCAGCTAGTGACCTTACAGACAGAAAGGGATACGTTAGTTCGTCAAAATCAGGTGCTGGCCCTATCGGCTCAGGATCTGCGTGAACAGTATTCAAGTCTGCCTAACAAACAGCTAGAGCGTGAGCGTTATGCCTATCAGGTTGGTTTGAAAAAGGCGCTTTACGATCAGATTCAGGCACGAATTGTGGACGCGGAAGCTGCAGAAGCTGAAACTGTCAGCAGTCTGACTGTGGCGAGCCCACCTGTCGCCGTGATTAATGAGCCCGAGAAACCCAATCCGGCGGTCATACTGCTGGCAGGGGGGTTGGTGGGACTGATAGCAGGTGGCGGAATTATCTTTTTGCTCGATCTGTTAGATGGAACTGTCCGTACATCTGAAGATCTAGAAAAAATCCTGCGCGATCAGGATATGCCTATTCTGGGCTCTGTTCCTATGATTCGGACTCGCCCAGCGACAGCTGCTCCGATTTTGGTACAGGCAGACTCTCAGTATCACGATAGCTATGAGCGCTGTTTGAGTAAGCTCCGTCTGACAGGGTTTGAAGACAGCGTCATCGGTCCTCGGGTGGTGTTGGTAACTAGCACAATCAATAATGAGGGTAAAAGTATTACTGCTTACAATTTGGCCATTGCTGCGGCTCATGCCGGACGGCGAACGCTGTTGGTGGAGGCTGACTTGCGTTCAGGTTCTAAGGGACAGTACCTGGGGATAGTCAATGACGACCGGGTCCTACTGGAGCCGCTACGCTATTACGGCGGTAGTCTTGGGGACAATATCCGGATGGTGCCAATGATTGAGAACTTATACGTGTCTCCCAGTCCCGGCCCCCAGCGTCAGGCGGCGGCAATTCTGGAGTCGAGTGAGATGCGTCGATTCCTCAACGATGCCCGCGAACGATTTGATATGGTGATCTTAGACACTCCGGCCCTCAGCCGTGTAGATGATGCGCTACTGCTAGAAGAGCAGACGGATGGCATGGTTCTGGTGGCGCGACCCGGCATCACCGAAAGAGCCGTTCTCAGTACGGCCCTTGAAGAGCTGGATCTAAATGAAGAGATTCGCTTGTTGGGGGTGTTGATCAATGGCGCTAGCGCAGATCTCCAAGACGACATTGATGATCCTGATGAAGATGGTGGGCTGCAGGGTGATGAGCATTATCTGGCAGCTGAAGAGGAAAGTAAGGCGCGCCGTGCGGTTGCGACATCTCCGGTTGATTTTTAGAGCTTGCTAGCTATCTCTCTATGCTTAGATGAATGGCACTTGCAAATCACGTGTATAATCAGGCTGATTCACGGGCTCATCCACTTACCTTGGCAGGTTTTTAAGACCTATGACAACATACTATTACGCTGTGGCAAGTCAGCGCTTTTTACTGGAGGAAGAGCCTCTAGAGGAGGTGCTCAGGGAGCGGCGTCGTCATTATCAAGAACAGGAAAAAGAGATTGATTTCTGGTTGATAAAGCAGCCTGCTTTTTTGGAGTCTGCTGAGTTGGCATCGGTCAAAGCCGCTTGTCCGCAGCCTGCAGCGGCTGTGGTTTCAACTGATAAGGTATTTATTACCTGGCTTAAGCTCAGGCTGGAATATATTGCAACGGGAGAGTTTAAGGTGCCGCTCAATTCGGTGAGCGATCCGCTAGCATCCTTGTCCACAGCCGCTTAGCTGGGATATTAATCACTAGGAGAGTGGCCATGGGATATCGGGTACTGGGCGGAGCAATTGTTGTGCTACTCAGCGGTGGGTTACTGGCTGAGGGGGTGGCTCAGAGTTATCCTGACTGTCCGCCGCCCGCAAGTGGAGAGTATTTATTGTTGGTGAGTGGCTCGGATGAAGCTACTCGCGATCGCACCGCTTCCGTGCTGCCTGCCGACCATCCGGTGCTAGTGTGCAACTATCTAGACGATACGGTGGTTCGGGCCGGCGGCTTTCAATCCTTAGAGGTGGCCAACTCCTGGGCCCTGTATCTCAGCGATATTGAACAGTTGGACACTGTAGTCGTGGAGTCAACGCCCTCACTAGAGCCAGCTGAGACCGCTGTGGCCGAGCGCCAACCTCAATATGAGCCCACTCTGTTGGGGGACGGTGTGGCGGTGCTGGTGGACTATCAACAAAACCCTGACATTGCCCGCCAGCTGTCTGAGCAGGGAGCCGTTGGACTGGCGGTGTATCTGCAGCGGCCCTATTTATTGGTTTTGCATACAACTGACACATCGGTTGCGGCGACCAGGCTGCAGCAGCTCGTTGATAGCGGTCTAACCTCATTTTTGGTGGACAGCGAACGGGTAATTAGACTGACGGACACCGTGCGCTAGATGCTTAGTAGGCTGGCGCGGCGAGCAACCCAATAAAAATACCCAGGGCTGCCCCGGCAATAACCTGCACAGGCGTGTGTCCTAAAAGTTCCTTGAGCCGATCCTCTTGAAATTCGTGCTCGTTAAAAAACTCATCCACAATTTGGTTTAGCACCCGCGCCTGTTTCCCGGCTGCCTGACGGACACCTGCGGCGTCGTACATGACAATGACCGCGAATATTGCCGTAGCGGCAAAAGCTGGACTAGACCAGCCAATGGTTTGGCCGATGCCGCAGGCTAGGGCCGTGACTAGGGCCGAATGGGAGCTAGGCATGCCCCCGGTTTCTACCAGGACCCGAAAGTTGAGTCGCTGGCTGGTAATCACCTCAATGATTAGTTTGAGCAACTGAGCACTCAAACAGGCTACCAGTGACACCACAAGCACGTGGTTCTGAAAAATCTCGTTAAGGGGTTCCATCTATAGATAAATATTATCAAGATAAATATTATCAATGAGTGCGCGCGATGATGTAATCTGCGATCGCAACCAGCGGCCGATTAAGGGGGCCAAACGTGGACAGCTCGTTCTTTGCTGATTGGATCAAAGCCTGGGCCTTTTCTCGAGACTCATCCAGTCCCCAGAGGCTAGGGTAAGTGGCTTTTTGCGCTTGAACGTCTTTCCCAATGGATTTACCCAACTCTGCCTGGGTAGAGGTAATATCCAGGACATCATCCACAATCTGAAAAGCTAGACCAATATTTTGAGCGTAGCGAGATAGCCGTTCTACTGTCTCATTGCCTGCGCCGGCCAAAACCGCACCAGCTACGACCGAAACCTCTAAGAGAGCAGCGGTTTTATGCATGTGAATAAAGTTGAGGGTTTCGATGGATGTATCCGGGTTGCCCTCGGAGGCCAAATCCACGATCTGACCACCAACTAACCCGGCAGCCCCAACCGCCTGCCCCAACCGACGAACAACCTCTAACACCGCTTTGGGAGGAACATTTTCAGTACCCTCAGCAATCAGCTCAAACGCATAGGCGAGCAGTGCATCTCCAGCTAAAATCGCCACATCATCACCGTAAACTTTGTGATTGGTCAGCTGCCCCCGGCGATAATCGTCATTATCCATGGCTGGTAGGTCATCATGGATCAACGACATGGTGTGTACCATTTCTAAGGCACAGGCCGTAGGCATCGCTTGGGCCATCGTTCCACCCGCCAGTTCGCAGGTAGCCAAACACAAAATCGGTCGCAGTCGTTTACCCCCTGCCAACAGTGAATAGCGCATCGACTCGTAAATTGTCTCAGGGTAGACCACTGGTAGGGCTTGTTCGAGGGCTGCCTCGACCGCCGCACCCTTGTCGGTTAGGTATGTTTTGAGGTCAAAGTCAGCAGCGATGTCAGTGGTCATCATGGTGAAAAAGGAAAATATAATTTTGTGGGACCGCGGCGAGGCTAAAACGCGATCGCATGCCAGCCAGTGGAATTACGGCAAAACGAAATAGCTATCTATCAATTAACCATTAAATCGCTTACGGTAGCTTAATACTGTATTGTGCAACAACATGGCCACCGTCATGGGACCAATTCCACCAGGGACAGGGGTCACTGCCCCAGCAATGGGCTCTACATTGGCAAAGTCCACATCCCCAACCAGTCGAAAATTGCCGGATTCAGGATCCTGAATCCGATTGATTCCCACATCAATGACAGCGGCCCCTGGTTTAACCCAATCGGCGGTAATTAGTTTCGGACGACCAACAGCAGCCACTAGGATATCTGCCTGGCGGCAAATCTTTGGTAAATCAGCTGTGTGAGAATGGGCAACCGTCACAGTCGCATTTGCCTCTAGCAACATAAGTGCCATGGGTTTGCCAACCAAAATGCTGCGCCCGATCACAACCGCCTGTTTGCCCGCAGGGTCAATATTATAGTCCTCTAGAACAGTCATGATCCCGGCAGGAGTACAGCTTCGTAACCCTGGTTCACCCCGCACTAAGCGCCCCATATTTTCAGGGTGGAGACCATCGACATCTTTCGCTGGGGCAATGCGGTTGAGTAGGGCTACCGCATCCAGATGGGCGGGTAGCGGTAGTTGAATTAAAATGCCATCGACTCGATCGTCCTGATTGAGTCGATCGATTAGCTCGGCGACTACAGTTTGAGATGTATCCGCAGGTAAGTGGGAGCCAAAAGATACGATTCCCAGTCGCTTGCAGGCGCGCTCCTTATTGCGAACGTATGCAGCACTGGCCGGATTGTCGCCTATCATAACAACGGCTAGACCGGGCGATCGCTGCCAACGCTCACCATAGTTAACGATATCTGCTGACAGCTGAGATTGGATTTTTTGAGCAAGCGCTTTGCCATCTAACCGCTGGGCCATATTTTTGATAACTTTATCGGCGATTACGCCAATGCTGCTAGTCAATTAGGGGATACTAGCCCCATCGGCTCTCCTCAGATTACCAAAGGCTATTCCCTGACCCAAAACATAGCCATATAAACTGACACTGTTCCAATAAACGCCTGTTTGGATAATGTGATGGACTTTGAGCACCACAGATTGACTGTATTATTGCTGAGCGGAGGACTGACGGCCTTCTGCCTGGCCTGTCAGCCTCAGTCTCACAATCGTGTACCTACAATATCCATTAGCAGCTCCGTCTCGACCATAGAGTCCTTACGTCAGCCAGAGCAGGTGGAACGTTCGGTGCCATTGGCAGGCTCAGTTACCCAGCAAATCCCTGTTTTAAATGGCTGGTTGTACCAGTTGGATGATAGTACGGGCCAAGTGTGGGTTTTGACCCAGCAAGCCGCACCGGCGGTGGGTAGTAGAGTGTCTGTTCAGGGCGTGCTCCGTTACGAAGCTATTGTCATCGGTGGTATAGATGCGGGGGATTACTATCTAGAAGAACAGCAGCGTCAGCTGCAACCATCTGCTCCCAGCACCCCATAACCTAATTAGCCAGTCGTGAATTTGAGCCCGCCAAAGTTCTCAGATGAATAGGGGTTACCGTCTCGTTAGACGGTATGGCATTGTGTACGTCGTTAGTAATCAAGTAGCGATCCAAGATTACCTGGGCGTCATCAGCAGACTTCAGCTGATAGGTTACAAAAAACCGATAGGGTGCCTGACCCGGCGTGCAAATGGGGTTATTTTCCCAAATATCGAGGCGTATGCCTTCGGTATTGGAACGCAGTCGGTAGTTCAAGGTTTCCTGATTGGCTGCTAGGGAGCTATTCATAGAAAATATGTGTGCTATTTATTACCTCATACACTAAGTATGATGCCCGAGCACAGCCAGCCAGCATCGCCTCCTGCGAGAAATAAGTGTTTTTTCGTACCATAGACGGAATGCCTGGGACTATCTGAAAGCGGAGTTTTGTGTAAAACACAATACGCTTACAAACCGGTCACTAATCCTTGGGTGAAACTGCCATGTAAACCATAGGGCACGTGGTGGGGTAGCTTCAGTATGGCCACAGGACCCTTGGCAAAGTTTTGAGCATCTAATATTGCCAGCTCTGAGCAGCGACGTTCGGCGTTATAAAGCAGATTTAAGACCCAGCCATCGTCCTCGGCTGTGCCGTTGGGTCGTGGTACAAATACGGGCTCGCCCACAAACCCACGGGGGGCAACGCTCCAAATTTCCTCGTTACCGGTGACTAGGTCCCGCTTAAGAATGGCCTGGAGCGGTCCATTGCCCTTGGGCTGATGAGCCACGCCAATGTATAGATAGCGGTAGGGTTGGCCTACGTGGTCTGGGTTCAAGTCGGGAAACTCACAGCCACGCTCAATTAAACAGGTAGCCTCGCTTTTGCTAGAAGTCAGGTCTAGTTCAAAACGCCATAGCTGACCTTCTGGAATACGACTAAAGTCGGCCTCCAGGTAGTTGTCTGCCCCCTTTAGATCAGGAAATTCCTGATAGCAAATCGAATCTAGGTAAAGTTTACCGTCAGTCTCAAAGGCGTTGGCATGGTGAAAAACAAAGCACGGCGGTAGATCGACTGTCTGCAAAGGACTCGTCCCATCGCGCGGAATCAAGATGGCACGAGTAGGTTGTTTTTCATTGAACTGGATACATTCGGCGGCTCCCTTGATTCCCGCTAGGTAGGGCAGCGGATTAAAGCTCACTGGATTTTGAAAGAAAATGCAGTAGTTGGGGGTGATGGCAAAATCGTGCAGAAAAGCAAAGCCTGGGATATTGTGCTGATGGGTATGCACTAAGCGTCCCTTTAAATCAAACTCATAGACCGTGATTGTGCTAGAAAGACCTGTTTTCACGCCAAAATTGACCAGGCAGGGCTGCTGACCAGTCCGCTGACCCCTTGGATCAATTCTAGGGTGAGCTGAAAAAGCCTCTCCTGGTTTTAGGACACCGTCTAAATCATCCAAACAGATAGTCTCTAAAGTCGTGGGATTAAGCTGATGAGGTTCCGCCGCCTCCCATAGAGCAAGCAGCTTGCCTCCCCAGTAGATCACATTTGTATTGGCAATGTTTTTCAGGCGTAGATCAAAGGCGTTGGCTAAGGGCCCACCTGGTTTTTGGGTGCCAAATACTCCACGATAAAGGGGTTTGCCCGCGGTCTGTTCTTTGATGTAGCCCTCGGTACGCACATATTGGTTATGAAAGTAGGCTTTGCCCCCGGCAATAGAAATAGAGGTAATCATGCCATCGCCATCAAACGGATGGTGTACTGGATGACCGGCAATATCAAGCAACCCTGGGCCATTGCGAAACAGAGTTCCTTCTAGGTCGGCGGGGATAGTTCCGTCAATATCGCTGATTGCATAGGCGTATTCGTTTGGCTGCGAGCGATAGCCGCTGCGCCAGTCGTCCATATCAAAGTCAGCGGATTTACTGGGAGAGGGCAGAGTTTGCATGGGTAATGGGGATGGATAATGGAAAGATATTGCCTGAGAGCGGTTGCATCAGTCACCGTGGGGAGTGCTTTCAGCCCTATGGAGAACTGAGGGCAGGTTCTGGAGTTGCTCTATCGTCTGCAGATAGTTCAGCCAAAGGTGCATTTCCGGAGATGGCGCCAGCGTTAGACGAAGCGGATGTGCTGGGAAGCAAAAATAGCAGAGGTAAGGGTAGTAGCGTTGTCAGGTTTGTGACGGTCATCAACAGCCATAGATTGCTAAAGTCGGTCTCAGTAACATGAAGCCAATGGGTCAAAAGTGCTCCAAGTTCGTGGGAGACCAATCCGGCCAGGTTCACAATCGACATCAGCAAGGCAAACAGGGTTGCCTCTATACCCGCAGGACACAGCCGTGCCGACATCACTAAGACTGGCATAAAAGCAATCTGTCCCATTACCGTAAGAATCGCACTGTCGCCCAGGCTAAACCACTGATCGTTAATTCCGAGACTCCGATTTGCGTGGGTGACCAAAAGCAGCGTTGTCATACCCCCCAAGGACGAGAGTACGGTTGACCAAGCAAAGATGCTGCGAAACGGTACGACCTTCAAAAACCGTTGAAAAATAGCTATGCCGATCAGTGCCGCGAGGCTGGTGACCAACCGTACACGGCCCAAAAATTCGGGTTCAAACCCTAAATCGTTGGTTGTAAAAAAGAAAAATGCTGAATCGCCGCTTGGCGTCGCCTGCCAGAGAAATAAAAACAGGGCAGGCATCCAAATTTCTCTCTGGCTAAAGGCTGTCTTCAGCTGTTTGACCTGACCCCAAGCGGTCCGAAAGCTCGATGGTGTCCTTAATGGTTCCTCTGTAATTAACCAGGCAACAATGGACACAATCAATGGAAACGTAGCGGTCACAGCGAAGACAGTACGAGTACTTGTTTGTGCCAGCAGTAATCCTCCTAAATAGGCTGTGAGCAAACCGCCTATGGCGGATGCCCCCCATGAAAGAGATTGAAGAGTACCCGCGTCGCTTTGGGATTCTTGACGAGCCCGTTCAACCACTAGCGAATCTACAATGACATCAGAGATAGCGACGGATACCGAGCTTAACAAAATCATGGCTGTCGCTAGCCAGGCTGTATTTACCAGGGTGGCCATCACTATCCAGGCAGTCGTTCCCATAAAACCCGACAAAACTAGGTAAGGACGTCGCCGATAGCCAAAAATAGGCAGCCCATCGGATAGAAAACCAAAAAGCGGCTTAATCGTCCAGGGTAAGCTGGCTACACCCGTCAGAGCAGCTACTTCTGCGGGGCTGAGGTGCAAATCATCCTTTAGAAAAAAACTGACCGCTAACCGAGCCAACCCCAAAATACCCTGTACAAAGTAGACCAGCAGAATAGCAGTCAACTCACTGGTGAGAGGCCGGCCCAGTAAAATACGCTTTTCTAGAAATTGTTTGATGCTGTGTGAATTGGCGGCTACAGTCATGTATGACAGAAAATTTAAAAAATTTCACTTATGTTAATAATAGCGACTCTCCGGCAATGCCACACCACCCTGGCATAATGGTCCAAAACAAAGCAAAAAAAAGGACCACAGGAGTGGTCCTAAAGTCCTAATAAGTCAGAAACAATGGTGCATTATGATTTGTCGCGGATATCTAGAGCATCGAGACGGTACTGTTGAATGGTAGTGTCCACTAGTGAATCGCTGCTTTTATCGCGGATATCGAGACCCTCTAACCGACGTTGCTGCAGGGTAGCATTGCTTAGCGCATCATCGTTAGGGGACTTGGCTTCAACCGCAGGTACGATGGCGGCCGCCGCTAGGACAACAGATAAACCAGAAATAACGAAGCGTTTCATAAGTGTGATCTCCAATAATGAGGTAGTTCAAACTTGATTACCTACAAAAGTGGAGTACGTATCTGAACAGCTCGTGATATGAGCCTGAGAGCTGTTAAAAAAAAGCTGATAGTAAGCTGAGCAAAAAATGTGATTTAAATCACATTTTTTGCTCAGCTATAAAAGATCTGTTTTTCGCTGGGCTTGAGCATCCGATTTAGTCAAGGATACGGATGGCAACCGTGCTGGTTTTAAAGTTGTATGTGCTGCCCTCTAGCTCAATGGGAGTACCAATTTTAACTTTGCTGTTGCCCAAGATTAGACCATCGTCGGTAACCTGGGCAGATCCAGCTAGGGTTAGTAGCATATCGGCTGTGAAACCTAGCTCGGGGCGAGGGTCAGGCAAGGACTTGATCGAGCCATCAGGCTGAGGAACGGCTGTGCTTCGCGGTAGGGACTTGACGTCTTTGATGGCGACTTGGCCATAGGGCTGGTTGCGAATAATGATGTTGGTTGTGCCCTCTGTTTTGATGTCAGTCAAAAACTGCTCAGGATTGAGGACGGTCAGTCCACGGACCATCACATCAACTTCAATGTCCTGATTGACTGCGCCTACCTGGGCAACTGAGCCGGAGGTCCCAGGGTAGAAAAAGACGGCTACTACCACCATGAGGATAATTAGCCCTGCGCCAATATCTAGCAAGCTGACTTTGCCAAATAAACGTCCTTTAGAATCCAAAATAGCCATGACCTCTGGCCCTCCCACAATGTTTCCGTATTCTTCGCAATGGGCTTAGGTATATTTTGCTAGCTAGCCCAAGCGATAATTTAACAGACCTGAAGCGTAACAGACCTGAAGCGTCACTCTGCTGAAAGAGCAGTCGTTTGTATTTAAGCATGGCGGTTGGCCCAAGGGGAGGCAGGCAGTCCGATAAATCAGCGTGTGCACTGCAGATCAGCTGTGGGATAAAAATCTGCCATTTGAGGAATGCTGTTACGTAGCTTGACTTTATAGATCAAATCAGGTGATTTAACTTACGATCAACTAACTGTCACAGTCCATAGGAAAAGCCTTAGGAGCTATCGCTATGGTCAAATTGTGGATGTTGCTGCTGTGTAAATCCAGTGTTGCGTCTATCCACCCTTCGCTTTCAATCGTTTAACTATTATTAAGCTGACCATGTCTAATGCAATTCTCCGCTGGGGCAGTCGCTGGCAGCGTCGTTTGGTCTACGGCGCTATGGCGTTTGCTATGACCCTGGGGATGGGATTTATGCTTCCAATGCCTGCCACTGCCGGTTTACTCGACATTATCCTACCGACAATTCAGGTATTTCAGATTACAAATATGTCTGACCGGCAGGAAATTGATCTGGGGGGACAGGTCAATCAGCAGCTGCTCGGTCAGTCATTTCGGCTGCATCGGGATTCTGCGCTGACGGCCTATGTGGATAATATTGGTCAGCGTCTAGTGCCCTACAGCGATCGTCCGGATATTCCCTATGTGTTTCAGGTAGTTGAAGACGACAGTATCAATGCCTTTGCCACGATGGGGGGGTATGTGTACATTACGACAGGATTATTAGCGGCTGCCGATAACGAAGCTGAAGTAGCTGGGGTACTGGGCCATGAAGTGGGTCATATTGCTGAAAAGCATGCCCTTGATCAGATGCGCGATGTGGCTATTGCCCAAGGTGTTGCCGGGGCGTTTGGCCTTAGCCGGAACCAAATAGTTAGTATTGCCGTTGATGTCGCCTTGCATCTACCCAACAGTCGCAAAGATGAGTTGGTGGCTGACGACCATGGCTTTGTCACCATGGGGGAAGCTGGATACGATCAAACTGGTATGGCAACCCTCATGCAAAAACTAGATAGTGGGAGTAGCCCACCGGCCATATTTAGCACTCATCCCAATCCTGGGGATCGGGTAGCTCGCCTGCAACAGATGGATAGTGAACTGGCTATTCCATCTGCGATCGCAGGAACCGATACGGCAGCCTATAGCAGTCGAGTAGCCTCGCTGCGGTAGGCGCAGATTCCCAAAAACATTAGATTTGGATTGGACCAGGTTCTGTTTTGCAGGGCCTGGTTTTGCTTTGTAGACCGTTGCTGCCGGTAAAGCTGATAGAGATAGGCACCATCCCCTCCTGTAAAGACAACAGCGGTCTGGAGATAGTGTTGTTGCCAGCTTTCGATAAAGTGCTCAATGCTGGCCAGGGTTGAGAGGAGCACGCCACTCTGGATCGCCTTGGGGGTGTTGATGGCCCAAGGGTGGGGTGGTAGATTCGCCGGTGGGTCTACGCTGGGCAATGCTGCGGTGTAATCGTGCAGGGCCGCTAGGTGAGATCGCACCCCTAACAAGATCGCACCTCCCATAAACGTGCCCTCCGCCCCCGCTGTAAAGGTTAGGGCTGTGCCACCGTCAATAACCAGTACGGGCCAGCCATACTGCTGGCCTGCACCCATGAGGGTAGCCACGCGATCCAATCCCAGGGTGGGATAGGTCCCCCTTAACAGAGTGCGATCGATCCAATAAACCCTGGGTAGGTGAGCGATGTAGTGAGCCTGGGGCGGCACCACGGAAACAGCCCAAATATCCAGGCTCTCTATGGGCAAATGTGAACACTGTGGCGGTGCCTGCTTTGCCCAAACTGCTCGTAGCGCTATGTCAGTCGGGATCTGGGATGATAGATGGGGTGTATGCCAAACCTGCTTGAGGTCCCTGCCATCAAACCAGGCCCAGTGCCAACGAGTATTGCCAATTACTAATGCTAGCCAATCGGCCATTTTTAACGTGAGTTATCAATGCCAATGCATCATAAATAGGCCATTAAAATAGGGGGCAGTTATTTCTAACTGTCCCCTGGATTAACTTGGTAAAACTCAAAAACAATCGCTAATCTGATGTTAGTTTGGTTGAAGGTGTAAATAGGACTAAGTTACTAGGGTTTGCGGTTCAAATTTGCTACTTGCCTTATATCGATTGAGATTTGGCTGTTTACTGACATTGATGAAAATAAACAAAACCCTGGTTAGACGTGTAGCTAAATCTGAAGAAGATTTAGGTTTCAAATATCAGGAACGTGGTGAACTCCCTGACAGCTATTCAGTTGTTTCTATAGGGTTAATGTAGCACCGGTCACCTCCTGTTTTTGATCGAATTTACGCAAATTTACAACCGGTCATATAAGTCTTTGATTGATTATCCTTGTCCATCAAAAAAATAGTATGGAGATATTTTATGTAACGTCTCCATACTATTTTCCGGGTTAATTTTTTGTTGGCTAACTAATATGATCCGCTACCCGTTTGATGCTGAGCTCAAAAGTTGGGGGGTGGAGGGTTGGGAAGGGCATGGCTCGGAAGCGGTTTGAGGTCTACAGACCGCGTCGACCGGCGGCTGCGGTTTGGAATACCTCACAATACTGTCTATGGCCCTTGGGGAAGACCACATTTAGCTTGAGGGCATCATCGGTGTCGCGCGGGTCGCCAGGGCCCTGGGCCACCGTAGGGATGCCGTTGCGCTCTTCTACCTGGATGGCGCGGCGGTTTTTAAGTTCGCCACCGCTGCTGTCGACATACACAACAAGATTGCCGCTATCAAATACCTGACCTATATTCTGGATGAGCTGAAGAAAGTTGCGATCGCTTCCCCCCCGCTTGAACTCCAATCCATTTGCTGTTGTCACCGCTTGACTGGTCACCGTATCGCCCACACCCACGATCAGGGGCATATGGGCCGGGTCAAAGTTTTGCTTTACCAGCGTGAGCATATCCGCCATGGTTTTGGGAGCCTGGCGGGCATTAAAGCCTATACCCAAGGGATACTGCTCAGTTTTGCAAAAGTAATAGTGGTTTAGCAAGGCCAGGACCCCAGCCTCTTTGACAGCTCCCCGCAGCATAAATTGAAAGTCCGTTGTCCCCGATGTGGTGTCATCGGCCCACCACACCACTTCACTACCCTGGTGATCTCGGCCCAAATTCGGCGCATAGTGAACAAAAAAGGAGTCGCTCAATCCCTGCTCTCTGGCATCTGCTAAGAGTCGACTGGTAAGCCCCTGCATCTGTGCTTGAAGCTGTCGATAGAGCGCTGGATTGGTCAGCCTTTGGTGAAAAGTATTGAGATTGACCGTAGGGGACGCCACATTGTCTAATACAGATGCCTGGATACAGTGGGTCAGTTCCTCTGGGGATAGCCCGTGGTCAACCGTATCTAGAAATCCATAAAGGCTCTCTTCGATCCGGCTGGGGACTGTCTTGAGAAAGGCTAGCTCTGCCTCACTCACACCTGGATGGGTCAACTGACCATGGCGATCTTGCCACTGAACACCGCCCGCGGCTAGCCCCGGTAGGTGTCTCTCCCCAATGGCCTGGCCCAACGCTTTGGCAACAATGCCGTTTATGCCCCGTTTGCCAATATGTTCGCCATTGGTCAGCACAAAAAAATTTCCATCATAGGCCGGTACTGCGTTGACATACGCCTGGTCAATGTCTCGATTGAGGGGATCTTGGACTAACCCCATGCAGACTCCATCGAGATCTTGAATAATCAACAGGTTTTGGGTGTGGGCTAATAGATCACTTAGGGCAGCGTGGTCGAGGGAAAACGTTTGTTGGTGTAGTTCGGCTAAGATGTCAGAGCTGGGGGGAGTCATGGGGACCTCTGTTAAGAGAAATGGCTATTCTCATGGAATTACCGTAACATTTGCTACCATAAATCTATAGTTGCGAGCCACTGGCGCGTACTTGACCCATGGCTACCATTTATAGTCTGCATCCTGAATCGCCTCAGATATTCAAAATCGAGAAAATTCGTAAGCAGCTGCAGGACGGCGCGCTGATGCTCTATGCCACCGATACGGTATATGCCATTGGCTGTGACTTGCAATCTAAAGCTGCCATTCAGCGAGTACGACAGCTCAAAAAGCTGTCCAACGATAAGCCGCTGACGTTTCTATGTTCGTCGCTGTCAAATATTGCCCAGTATGCTTACGTCAGCGACCCGGCCTATCGCACCATGCGTCACCTGGTACCGGGACCTTACACGTTTATACTACCTGCCACTAAGCTAGTCCCCAAGCTGGTGATGAATCCCAAACGCAAGACGACTGGCATTCGTGTACCCGATCAGCCTGTCTGTCAGGCACTGTTGCACAGCCTGGGTAATCCAATTATTTCCACCTCTGCCCATGTCAGTGATATGGATGAGACCTATCTCTCCCGTTATGAACTATTTGGTGCTTTAGAGAAGAAGGTAGATCTGATCATCGATAGCGAAGCAGAGCCTAGTTATTTAGCGTCTACGATTCTGGATATGACTGCAGATGAACCAGTAATTCTGCGCAAAGGTCTGGGGTTTGATGCGGTTGAACAGTTTGCTAGCCTGATGGCCTAACGATTGCCGTTGTAGCTTTGAAGATGGCGATGGTCCGCGTTCAGATGGGGGCTGATGGATATCTACGATGCAATTCTGGTGCCGGGTGGTGGTGTTCGTGAACGGGGAGAGCTGCCCCTGTGGACCAAACGTAGACTGGATCGTGCCATTGAGAAACGCCACCAGGCCTATGTGATTGCTTTAAGTGCCGGGACTACCCACAGGCCGCCACCCCTAGATGCCGATGGATACCCAATTTTTGAATTCGTTGCGGCAGCCAATTATCTCATTGACCGGGGTGTCGCTCCAGAAAAAGTCCTAGTTGAAACAAGTTCCTATGACACTATTGGCAACGTGTTTTTCTCTCGAGTTATTCATGTTGAACCGCTAAACATTAGACGACTCCTGGTGATTACCTCTGATTTTCACATGGCTAGAACCAAAGCTATCTTTGAGTGGATCTATCGCTTAGAAGGACTCCCCCAGGATTATCAGATTGCTTTTGATGCCGTTAGTGACGAAGGGATAGATCAAACTACCCTAGGGAGTCGACGGAGAAGGGAGATGAAAAGCCTCGAAAAGCTGGTTGCCACCGCCAGAACTATTCGTACGCTCAGGGATTTCCATCAATGGCTTTTTAGCAAGCATGGAGCCTATGCAATGTCGACTCCGGTGGTTCAAGCAGCTGGTAAAGCGCTTGAAACCTATTGAAGTCATGGGTTTGTTCCGAAGGAGGTGCTGTTGTTGGGGGCACAGTGATCGCAAAAAAAAGACTGCCGGTGTGCACCGCGCAGTCTAATCATTGGCTTTCAGAATCAAAGAGACCGATCGTATCGCAGCTACCTTCTGTCTCGGGGAAGATGGCTGATGTGCTTGTTGCTCATAGCTACAGAATAGTCATTAACCCTGATCTTTGGATAAATCGCCTGTGAAGAAATTGATGTTCAGTATGATCTGCATGTGAAAGTAGCCCTGAACGATTTTCTATCCTGAGGACTACGGACGCTGCTATGGGAAACGGTAGGCTGGTGGGCATGTATCAGCCGGTAGGCTTTGGTGAGTAGGGGGCGGCGAGGCTGCCACTTGTGGCGGTGAGTAAAGCCGTTACCCGACTGACTTGTTTATGGGCGTCAATGTCAGAGTATAGGGCTAGTGCCTGCTGCCATTGTTGATGGGCCATGTCTGTAGACTTGAGAGCAGCATGGGTATGCCCGAGTTCAACATAGGCGTTGGCGAGGTCGCACTTGGCGCCAATGGTGGCAAAAAGCTGTATGGACTGGGTGTGATAGGCCAGGGACGCTTTGATCTGTTGGTCCTGGCGAGCAACAATGGCCAGCCCCGTAAGGGCCTTGGCCTTAACCTGCAGATAGTGGCCCGCTTCAGCAAAGGTAAGGGCTTGGTGGTAGAGGGTGGCAGCCTGGCCTGTTTCACCCAGTTGGCCGTAGGTCTGGCCCAGAAGTTGAATAAAGTAGGCTAGCCTACCCGACTGGTTTTGGTGGGCAAAGGCAAATAGATAGCGAGTGGCGAGGGCATACGCGCGGTCAGTTTGACCCTGACAGGCAAAGGTTAGCGCTAGGGCAACGGCAGCTTTATCGGCCCAGGCTTGGTGGGGGGTATCTTGGCCTAGGGCAATGACAGTCTCAAAGATCGCTTCAGCCTGTGTTAGTTCCCAGAGGTCAATGGCATAGAGTCCCAGGCTCAACCGTGAATCGATATGCAGCATCTGTAGGTAGTAATGCTTCAGAGAATCGGTTTTGTCTAGGTTGGCTAGACGCAGCTGGGTAGCTGCGATCGCACCCTGCTGGCATGCAATTGCCTGGGTGATTTCCCCTGTAATCCAGTAAATATCACCCAAAATGTTACGTAGCTCACTGGCTTGGACAAAGGGGGCAGGAACAGATTCTAAATGGGATAGCACCTCAGTAATGAGCGTACTGACCGGATGCAGTAACCCCATGCGGTAGAGGCTACTAGCCAGGGGCAAAAACTGTTGCCACTGGTTGTGACGGCTTTGCAGGAGAACCTGGGCCGCCGCCCGATAATCATCAATGGCAATATAGTGATAGTAGGCCTCTAATGCCTGTTGCGCATCCAGCAGTGACGTTAACAGTTCAACGCTGTTGCTCCAATAGGTAGCGGCGACCTGATTGGCCTGGTACCACAGCTCGCTCTGCCTCAGTCGCTCAATCACGACAGCGCGAATCACCGGATGCAGCCAATATTGGCCGTTTTCCACTTCCAGCAAAGAACGATTACGTAGGGAGGCAATGGCGCGCTGACCATCGGGGCTATGGCATTGGGCAAGTACGGCTGGTAGTGAGAGTTTGGCAATCGTCTGGTAGCGATAGCAGCTCAGTCGGCAAAGTAGCTGGTAGGCAACGGGATCCAGATTTTGTAATCGGTCGATCTGGCTGATGACCAAATTCTTTAGATCGGTTTCAGCTAGGGGATCGGCGCCATAGGCATGCCAGTAAGCCTCCAAATTGCCATGGAAGTCTGTTTGCACCGTACTACATAAAATTTCCATAGCCTTAGCGTTACCACCATAGGCGCGATGTAAATCTTGAAAAATCTCATCGGTCTGGGGGAGGCAGAGTTGATGATAGGTGAAACACTGTTGCCAATCTGTTAATTTCAGCCTGGGTAGTCGATAGTGAAATGCCTTCACGCCCGGTTCACAAAGGCGATCGCGGCTGGTTGCTATTGTTGTTGTATGGACTGAAAAATCTGATAACAGCTTTAATAACTCTGTATAGCGGCGAGCTTCAGCAACAAATTGCCCATTGCCATCCAGGGCGGGTTCAAGGTTGTCAATTAAAATGCCCACCCGCTGCTGTTTGAGATGACGTCTTAAGCGGCTAAGGCTAATGTTCAAATCGGCTCCCGGCTCATCATTTAGATCCTGACGGAGCCATTCATCTAAAATGTGCTCAACCGCAGTCAGACTTGATGTTTCTTGGGCGATTCGCCATTCCAGCACCAGGTCAAACTCTGCCTGGCGTAGGTAATGCTGGGCCAGGGTGGTTTTGCCCAGACCACCCTCCCCTTGAATCACAATAATTTTGTGGCCCTGGCGGCTGAGGGCACTGAGTGCCTCAATGGCATCGTCTCGGCCAATAAAATGGGGATTGAGCGTCTTGGTCTCGTCCGCTTGGCCATGGGAGCTGGCGCTGCTCACGCGAGGCCATGCCTCCTCAGCTACGTGGACTACTTTGCGTTTAGCTCGCTTGAGCCAGTACACTAACCGCGAGCGATAGTTGCCTTTGGTGATGCGCTCCCCTAAAACATCGGATAGCAGTCGCCACAGCTGGGATGCCACATCTTTTACATGGCTTTCGCTATAGCCAGCGAGGGTTGCGATCGCACGATATGTTTGCCCCCCCCACACCTGCTGCAGGATACAACATTGCAGATCGCTGAGGTGCTGCCCTGTTTTTTCATAGAGCAGCGAGTCAGTAAATTCGATTGCGATATCCTTACCCATCGGCCATGGTCAATGGTTTTTCCCCACTGACAGACTACCGCCATCTTCTGGAGCATTACGCATCAAATGTTCCGACTTTTTCAGACCTTTAAATTCGTACACTTCCCTACAATCTCAGACAAAGAACCTTATAAGGTGTAATCAGGCAAGGGGGTACACTGGTTTGACCTGTTTCATAATCAATGAGTTTTGATGTATGCTTTACGGCCAGCCTACCGCAGGCCAAGTAAACATCTAAGATTTCAAGGATTAAGGGCATTCTTGGCTCATGCCACGGTGCTTAATCCACGAGCATTGTGTGGAGGATGACAATCAAACAGGGAATAGACCTGGCAGAGCCAATATTTTAATTTTTCAATGAACCTGACTAGATCGGCTGTGTTAAAAACAGCCCTAGTTACGTTTAATTCATATTTGGAGCAATACGTATCTACAGCTATGACGATCCAAACTCTAGAAACTCTACCGTCCGATCTCGATCCCCGTGGCCTACCCAACCACATTGCTGTAATTATGGATGGCAATGGCCGCTGGGCCCAGGGCCAGGGGCTACCCAGGATCGAAGGGCATCGTCGAGGGGCCAACACCCTCAAGGATTTGCTCCGCTGCTGTAAAGACTGGGGTATCGGCGCGCTAACAGCCTATGCTTTTTCTACAGAAAACTGGCGACGTCCCCACGAGGAGGTTGATTTTCTGATGGTGCTGTTTGAGCGTCTGCTGCGGAAGGAGCTGGCCGAAATGCATCGAGAAGGCGTACGGATTCGCTTTATTGGAGATTTGTCAGGTCTGCACACATCCCTCCGTCGCGAAATGGAGCGCTCCATGGAGCAAACTCAGCACAATGATGCCGTGGAGTTCAATGTCGCTATCAACTATGGCAGTCGCCATGAAATTACCCAGGCCTGTCGCTTGGTCGCTGAGCGGGTAGAGCGGGGTGAACTCACCGCCGATGCAATTACTGAGGAACTGCTAGAGCGTCATCTCTACACCTCTGGCAGCAGCGATCCAGACCTCTTGATTCGGACGAGTGGTGAGCAGCGGTTGAGTAACTTTTTGCTGTGGCAAATGGCCTATGCTGAAATGTACTTTACCGACGTGTTCTGGCCGCAGTTTGATCGCAGTCAGTTTCATCAGGCGCTGCTGGCATTTCAAACCCGCGATCGTCGCTTTGGCGCGGTATCGGAGCCAGTGACAGCGCAGGTGCTAACGGCCTAGCGTTGGGTCAGGTCCCAGAGGTAAACCTGACTGACCCTCTAAAGGGGCTCTTTGATCGCCGCAAATACGGCTGAATAGTCTTGCTCAGCTAGTCCTTGTTCTACGGCCCGCTGGACTAGCTGAGCAACGCTCTGGGCCACATTAGCGTCAAACGTTTCGGCTGACTGTACAAATAGGTTCATATCCTTGAGCAAATGTTTGGTGGGAAAATTTGGATTGGCAAAGTTGCGATCGCACATCCGCCCTAGCTTTTTATCAAAGGTCGGGGCATAAAGAGCACTTTGACGCACAATCGCCATAAATTTATCAATGTCGATGGCTTCTTGCTGAATCAGCCCCAAACTCATGGCAAAGGCGGTGGTCAGGGTGCCAATGAGCTGATTCATGGCTAGCTTGACACCGCTGCCAGCCCCGACCGGTCCCATGAGCTGGGGCTCTGGACCAAAACACTCCAATATTGGCCGCCACCGCTCAAACTGTTTGGAGGTGGCACCCACCATTACAATCAGGCTGCCTGCCTTGGCCTCGGGGATACTGCCCAGTACTGGCGCTTCAAGGTAGTCGCCGCCAGCGGCTTGGACTGCCTGGGCAATGGTTTTGCTTTCCTGGGGTGAGATGGTGCCCATCTGGAGGACGGTGCGATCCGCCAGGGGCACAGCCGGGCTGAGCAAGGTTGTTTGAATCGCATCAGCATTGGTCAGCATGAGCACCACCAGCTGGGAGTTTGCGATCGCATCAGCGGGGGTTTCTGCTCGTTTTATCCCCGCTGCCAGCAGTGGATCCAGTTTTTTAGCACTGCGGTTCCAGCCGTATACCTGGTGCCCAGATAGTTGCAGCTGCTGGGCCATGGGCGCACCCATAAGTCCCGTGCCCAAAAAACCAATGTCCACGTTTGTATTCTCCTCTTTATCAAAATGTTGGGAATATATTCAGCCGTTCCATGGTCAGAGCCGTCCTGGGGTGCTCTTAATCTGTCTGTAAAGCTAACAGCTGGCCTTGCTCGCCAGGGCACCCACAGCGGTCAACATCGTCTCCAATAATCAGCACCCGCAAAAAAACGGCATGTCTAATATTTATTATCCCCTTCACCTGGTAGCCAAACGTCGTCAACGTTTGTCCCTCAGCGTTTTAGCGTGTTTTGCGTTAACTAGCTGCACGCCTCGGGAGGAGTGTTTACTGGTTAATGGAGCAATGGCTGAGGGGAATTTACAAATTCAAGAGGTCTATGAAGGTAACCGTGGCGGGTCGGGGTACAACCAGGGAATTGAGCGTCAGGTCGGCCGTATCTATTTTGATACAGCTCAGGTGATCGACGGTCTGATACTTTCGAATCGACGGTTACAAACTATTCAATTTCAACTGGTTGAGGGCTATCAGCAAGCATCGGACTACCGCTATCAGGCAGCGGAGCTGATAGCGAGCAATCCTGATCCCAGTGACCTGATTGAAGCGGATATTCGTCGGCTTCAGCTAGACCCCCAGGAGACTATTGGTGCTGTCACAGAAACCCTGCGTCAACAGTGTCCGCTAAGCTAACGGCTAGGCGGCGGCTGGGTTGAGCAGTTGAATATTCGAGAATACAAATTCCATATCCCCCTCATCGGCAGATGCGATCGCGCGCCGAGTGAGCACAAAATAGTCGCCCACCTTGTCATACTCATCGGTAAACTCGCTGCGCCCTTTTTTCTGCTCGCCGGTTTTAGGGTCGTGGTACACAGAGTCGTAAGTGTGAGATAGGTAGCCCGCCCCCGTATCGTGGGTACTAAACGTATTGATGGTCACCACCACACCATGGATGTGACGATGTACTAAAACCACCTCGTCATTGAGAATTTTGTACTTGTCGCCAGCGGATTTTCCCTCAACCAAAACTTCGATAGCTCCCCGCTCGTCAGTGTTGCCCAGGGCAAAGGTATTCTTGCCATGGGTATCTTCAAAGTCGCGACGTACTCGGTGAATGGCGACTTCCCACAGCTGCCCCTTAATCAGTTTCAGGGCTGCCTCATCTTCAATCTCAAATACTTCGGCTGAGAGATCTGGGTTTACCCGAGCCTTGCCCGTATAAACCTGGTCGCCATGCTTAAACTCGACATCCGTTGTATAGCCAGGGAAACTACCATCCCAGGTATAGCGGTTATTGTAGGCGGCGCGCAGCACATCGCGGGCAGAAAGCTTTACGGCAGTCATGGTTGCTTATCTGATAACGTCTCTTCCTACTTTAGTCAGTTTTTTACCTATTGAGCAGGAATGTATCACTCAGATACCTCGCCCCACAGCTCGGCCAGTCGCTGATCGCGACCACAGCCAAACCGGTAGAAGCGATAGCGAGCCGGATGGGTTTGATAATAATTTTGGTGATAGTCTTCAGCAGAGTAAAAACTGGCAGCCGGGCGAATTTCGGTCGCAATGGGTTGATCAAGTACGCTATCCAATGCCTGTTTAGAGCTCTCAGCTAACTGGCGCTGGGCTTCGTCGTGGTAGAAAATAATGGACCGATACTGACTGCCTTTATCGCAAAACTGTCCCTCAGCATCGACGGGGTCTACATTGTGCCAAAAGGTCTCTAAAAGCTTTTCATAGCTGACTGTATCCGGGTCATAGCTGATTTGCACTACTTCTGCATGGCCCGTGGTCCCTGACGATACCTGCCGGTAGCTAGGGGACTCGACGGTGCCGCCCATATAGCCTGATGTCGTTGTGGTCACCCCAGCCAGTTCATCAAAAGGGTGCTCCATACACCAGAAACAGCCACCAGCAAAGGTTGCCTGTGCGTTTTGTGCCATGGCTGTAGCTGTCCCTAGAAAGCCCGTGGCAACTACCAGGATTACACCCAGGGTCACAGTAGCTAATAGCCGCACCCACCGAGAACAAAACTTTCTGACCATATCCACCATAGAAAACTCGCTAGCAATTGGGTTGTAATCACAATATCTCCGGAACTACAAAGGCTCCTAGGAGAAAAGACAAAACGGTTAAGAGCCCATAGTCAATGTACTGTCTGAATTATAGGTCTGATTTTATGGTCCATGGTTTGCATCTCCTTGTGTCTATAGCCAGCTGACCCTGATGTTTGCGGGGTGCCGCAACCTTACAAATAGAAAGTCTAGGGTTTTTCGGCTGTCTCAACATTCACTGCATCGCCGCTGTCATCCGGCAATGACAGCGGCGATGCAGCGTCAGGATCGGGGACCGCTGGCCAGCTGAATATCGGACATTTGGTTGAGCTCCGGCTTTGAATGCTGCTGAGTAACGTTTAAAACCCGCGAAGTAGCTGTTAAATACTCGGCTCCTACCATCCCCCATCGCTGAGGCAACATGGGGCTGATGGATCCCCCTGACGACAGGGCGCCTTGGGAGGATAACAATAACATACGTTGTAATGCTACATCTGCACGCCAGTTGATGGCTAGCTGGTGATGAACTAGTGAAACCGTCATACCTGTCATCATAGCCAGGGGAAATAATACGGCAATGCCTCGGGCCTGCCATCGTTGATAGGTCGCATGGCGTCGACTTAGCTCTACAAATTTTTGGGCCATTGTTGATAGGTCTTGTGAATGTGCTCGCAAGAACTGACTAAAATCCTTGAGGTATTGCTGTCCCATCAAGTAATCAGTGCAATTAAGCTCACCGTGCTGATGCCATACCCGAGCGCGTTCTTCGATATCCCGCTGCTGTCGCAGGGTAGAAAGATTAGTTTGTAGCCACTGATGCATCAATGGCCAGTCCAATACTAGTGACTTATGGGCGAGTTCGATGGTGTTCTGTGAGTCTGCGGGTGGAGAGTAGGCTGTTATGGAGTTATCTGAAACGACTAACCGCGCCGACAACAGCTTTTGTAACGTGCGCTCAATCAAATCTTTGGGAAACTGCTTATTGACTAATTCCGATAGGTGGGCCCGTCGACACTGGTCGAGACGATCTTTATCGAGGGCACACAGAGCTAGAAATATTCGTCTGGCGGCGGCTTGTTCATTGACCGATAGTGACTGATAAAGAGCTGTTGCTCTGTTGGTAAGCATTTTAGATAGCCGTCCCAACTTCATGTAGCTATCTAAGGAGAGACAAGGGAGACCTTGTCCATAGGACATGTAGGTTCGATGCTGCCATAGCTCTTGTAGCGTATCTTGTAATAAAGCCAACTCTCCAGGGGCGCCAGTTAAATCTAATGTAAGATTATGCACCAGATAGGGGTCAATCTTTAGCCCCAGTTTTTCAGCCGGTTTCTCGATGGTCTCTCGAATCTCTTGATATGTCATTAGGGGCATTATGACTCGATTGCATTTGAGTAGTGCAGACAGGTCGCTGTGGGACAACAGACGAGTGGTGGCGTCTGAACGTAAACCGATGATAACCCCCAGCGCTATGGATGGACAGCGTAAAGCTGTTAACAAGACGTTGATGGTCTGTTGTTGCTCTCGTTGTCTCTGCAGATCCGCTGTGGGTGCTAGCAGGTCTTCAAACTGATCAATAATGAGCCAAAACTTTTGGGCGGTAGGCTGTCTTAACAGAGTGGCTGACACCAAGCCAGCTAGGCCATTGACATCAACCTTTAGGAGGTCTTCGGCCTGCAAAAGCTGACTGGCCGCCTCTATTTCCTGCTCGGCTCCTGTGAAGGCCGCTGCGAGGCTTTTTAATGGTTGTATACCGGGCGTAATATAGCGCACTATGCAAGGCTCACCTTCTGGAGTGTCATTACCTGCAGATAAGCGTGGCATGATGCCAGCCTGCAGCAGAGAGGTTTTGCCGCTGCCTGAGGGTCCCATTAATAAACAGATATTTTTTTGCCGTATCGCTTGGAATAGCTCTTGAATGACAGCATCTCGACCAAAGTAATAGTCGGTATGTTTCTCTTCAAAGGGCTGAGCTCCACGGTAGGGGCAAAAATTAAAGCTATATTGTTTGAGTCGAGATATGAGTGAAATGTTTTCTTTTGGGGAAGGAGAACTCTCTGATTCTCGTGTGATGACAATTTCGCTCCCTCCTTGTTCAAAGAGGGGTTGTTGAATTTCACTGCTTAGCTGATTGGTAACCGAGGCGACTAGGTCCGTGCTTGTCACTCGCCTATTGGTAGCCTGCTGAGGCAATAAGCCAGATAGCAACGCCTGGGTAAGCACGCTGTACTCGCTCTCCAATGCTTCATAGGCTTCCTCATATTCACGAGATGCTGCGATAAATAAATAGCTTTGACCATCACTTCCCTGCCAGGCTTCATCCTTTAGAGAAAGAAATTCGCCACTATGGCAACAGTCTAAAATAATAATAATTTGGCGTATCGGACTGTGTCTGATGAGACGGCGCAGCCAGGATAGCGACAGCCCACCGCTGGTGCTCCCTGGATGAGTATCACTGGTTGCCAAATATCCTTCTCGTATGCCGATCTCTCTCTGAAGTCCGTGACCTGAAAAATAAAAGAAAACAGCTTCAGGAATATGATCGCCTTTAGGTAGTAGAAGACGCACTAGACTATTCTCAAGCTGTTGAGTAGACACTAGTGTTTGCTTTCCTATACGGGGACGCTGGTCTTCAATGACTTCAGGCAGTCGCCGTACGCGAAAGTCTCCATAGGTTTCCAGCAAGCTTGCGATACCTTCAGCATCCTTGGCGGCGGCCGTTAGATTAGGCAGATTGTGATACTGGTTCACTCCAACAATAAGTGCATCCCGTGACATAGAGCCGATATATCCTGATAAGCCATTTAGAAGGCACGACGGTATCTCAGCGACCAAAGACTGTGAAGCCGCTATCTAGATTTCTGTAGTTTGGTGTTGAGTTCTAAAGAGGCAACTTGTTTGCATACTCACCATATAGAAGTTTTTGCGGATAGGGCAGAGGGGTGAAACCCTCATATACTAGATATCAAGGTGCTTTAATACATTGACTGTTGGATTCTGTTGGTGGAAACGCGTAGGCAACAAGTTAAGCTATTAAATATATTTGATTTGTTGCCTGCAACAGACAGTGAATTTATGCAGCTTTTTGTTCAGGGTGTTGAAGATAGCTCGGTGTTTTCCGTGTCAACTTTGCTAAGCTGACACGGAAAACTCTAGCCAATTAGTTTTTTTTGATATGTGTCGGCCAGTTGGCGGATATTTGAGGGCAAAAGCACAGTGAGATTACGGAAAGCTCTGACCAAATGCCTCGGTGATGACCGATGCAGACGTTTGGATAAGGTGAATCATGCTGACGCATTGAAAATTGCTTTTGATAAAAAATATTGTATTTCCAAGGATTATACGGGCGGTGCTGGTATCTAAGAAGCTTTGAGCTTTCGGAAAATGGGGTGTGTCGCCGCTGGCCGCCAGTTCTTGCTAAATGAGCTGTTTTCATAGGTATGGGCTCAATTGAAGTCTAAAGCGTTAAACTGAGCTAGCGTTGTGTTTGTTGTCAGAGGTTGCCATGTATCTGCTGTCGGTTACCCTCACCAATTTCAAAACCCATCGCGATC
>JBCDJC010000045.1:0-27447 GCA_038748225.1 Cyanobacteria bacterium P01_H01_bin.26
CTGAATCTGCCGATAAAAAACCTCTTCTTCAGGGGTAAGAACGTCTTCTAGACCCAGGTTACGAGCAATCGGGTCAGGGTTGTAAAAGCTCTGGGGGGTTTGCACCAGGCCCACCGTCGGGTCTTGGAAAAAGCCAACGGTCCGCAGGAGAAAGTTGCGGGTAGGAACAAAATCGGCATCAAAGGAGGCGATCAGATCGCTGTCGGTGTGTGCGATCGCACTGTTGAGATTCCCCGCCTTGGCATGGTCATTGGTGGACCGGGTGCGATACTCACAGCCCAGCGCCGCCGCCAGCTCCTTAATCTCAGGGCGGCGGGTATCATCCAGCAGATAGACTGTCTTGTTGGGGTAGTCCATGGCCTGACAGCCGATGATAGTACGCCGCAAAATAAACGCCGGTTCATCATAGGTGGGGATATATACCGCCACCGATGGCAAAAAGGTTTTATCCATCACCGCTAGCTGCATCTGATCGGCCTGGGTGTGGCGATCCCGCACCCGCAGCAGCAGCACCAGCTGGATAATACTCACCAGCAGCCCCAGCATTTCCATGACAAACAGCACCGTACTGGCCACGCCGTTGATGGGGTCGTCAAAATTCAAGGTCGACAGGCTCCGCCAGGTGACATAGCGCCCCACCAGCACCAGCAGCACCGTCACCACCAAAGCCCGCGACCACGGTTTTGGCTGGGGGGATACTCGGGTAATGGCAACAGTAAGCAAAAATAGAGCGATGGTCGGCACCACTAAATAATGCCCCGCCACCATGGGCACCTCTAGCCACATGGGGGGGGTCTGCTGCAGCATATTTAGTTGGGCAAAAATACGGCTGATCTGACCTTCGCCCGCAAACCAGGCAAAGGCAACGGCTAGGGCGATCGCAACCACGGCCACCATCACGACCGTAGCATTGGGAATAGAAAGAGTCCGTCGCAGCGGTGACTTATTGATGATCTGAGCCATTAGTTCACCATGAGTTATTACGAATTACTATAGCTAGATGTCAATAGTAAGGATTTGATTGACACCGGGTTATTCTATACACAAACTTACACAAGCCAGCGTTGCCCAACTGTTCCATAGATTGCACATGGAGCTGAAATTTTGCTGAGAGCATCTTAAAGAAATCAGCTCTTTCTCAGCTGGGTATCAGCTAGGCCACCTACAGTAGGCTGACCCTAGGATAAAGTAATGCTGTAAGTCAGATCGGTTACAGCTAAAAGACCGCTATTCACTCACCATCGGGTATGGAGTAAGGAAAAGGACCATGACCATTAACGACTGGCTAAGACTGATGCATCCGACGCTTGCTGTGATCTTAGTATTTCCGCTCATTGGTATCGTGACTAACTTTGCCTGGCAAACCCGTCAGCGGCGTCTGGCCGTACAGGCCAAGGAAAAATCCAAAATCCCACCCGTAGTTGGAAAAGAGCACGTCAGTCTGGGTAAATGGCTAACGGGCGTTGTTTCCGGTCTAACGCTGCTGGGGGTGGGGCATCCCATCATTAAGCATATTGTCAAAAACAATGTGCTGGCAGAAACACCGGGGAAGGTGGCGTTTATTGTTGTAATGTTTGGCTTTACGCTCGGCTCGCTGGTCTGTCTGTATCGCGCCACCGCTCAACAAAAGCTGTGGCGCGGTTTGTTTGCGGCCATGTCAACCGCCGGGCTATGGATTTTGGGAGCCCAGGATGGGGTATTCCGTCGGGGTTATGAGTGGCAGGTTTCCCACTATTACTACGGTATGGTGGCAGCGACGCTGATGATTATCTCCCTGGCGATTTTGCCGGAGATTTATAAGTCAAAGACCTGGCGAAAGGTGCATGTGGCGCTTAACTGTATAGCACTGCTGTTGTTTATTGGTCAGGGAATCACCGGCACGCGAGATCTGTTGGAGATTCCCCTGAGCTGGCAGGAACCGTTTGTGTTTGGCTGTGATTTTGTGAATAAGACCTGCGACGGATAGCGGGTGTTGAAGATGGCTAACACGCAGGCGGAGATAACGATTGGCTGACGGCAATGGCTCGCCCTGGGCTGAAAGCCGCAGGGCTAATGGGGTTAAAACCCACTGAAAGGGGTTGGGGGGTTGGAGGCGAGCGCTTGTGGCGTTGGCGGTCTTGTTCCTTTAGTGAACAGCACTCAATTAGCGCGGGGTTTTGAACCCGGCGTGGGTGACGGTACAGGGCCGATATACGGATAGGCGGAGATAACGATTGGCTGACGGTGATGACTCGCCCTGGGCTGAAAGTCGCAGGGCTAATGGGGTTAAAACCCACTAGAAGGGGTTGGGGGGTTGGAGGCGAGCGCTTGTGGCGTTGGCGATTGTGTTGGGTGCATCTGGGGTGGACGCGCGGCGGTGCGATCGCTGCTGTATATGGCGGCGCTCTCGGCCCTGCGAGCGCACCCACCGATCAAGGCACTCTATGAGCAGCTACTGTCGAAGGGTAAAGCCAAGAAGGTGGCGATTGTGGCCTGCATGCGTAAGCTACTCATCTGTCTGAATTCGATGGTGCGGCACAACCAATGGTGGGGTGACAACAAAGTCAGCGTCCGATATTAATCGGCGTAGAACAAACCTGATGTAGAACAGAATTAAAAGAGAGCAGATATACCGCCAAACATACAGCAGCGGCTTTTTAGGACAGAATTAGAAGGCCGAAAATTTCACCTGCGAAGAAGAACAGATGACAGCGTCAAGATGACTATTCTGCGACGTAATTTTAAGCTGTTTTGCCCCATTTTTTAACTTTATATCCCCTTGACAACGAACATAATCGCTCGCGGGGTAGTGGAATTTGAACACCAGCATATATCGTTAAGCGCTGTCGTTCTGAGGTTTCCATCCCCTCGCGGGGTAGTGAAATTTGAACCCCCACCATTTGAAATGCTGGCGGCTGGGAGGTTGTAGACCCCTAAATCTGAGGGGGTCTGAAAATCCTGGCACAATCGAGAATGGTTCCTGATAAAGCCCTGTGGAAAACGTCTGAACGCCTTGCACAGCGGCTCATCTGAGGGGGTCAACGGAAGAATCAGGTTTTCAAGGTGCGGCGGACCCCCTCAGATTAACATCTGACTCTGGGGATGCTAACCCCCGTTGCGAAACTTGATAATAATGCCTGAGCGTTTAGCCTCGGCAATATATCAAGAAAAGTTGGTCTGTAATCATTCCTCATCGGGGGCTTGACGGACGTTTGGGTTACCCCTTACGCTGCTAAACCAAGGTTGCAACTAGCGGCCTTGTCATACAGAACTCAATGACTTAGCGCCGCTGATAGGTGTTTGCGTCACCTACCAGCAGCTTCACACCCAAACTGACGAGACCAGTCTGGGTGCTAGGGGTTATTATGCCCTAGCCACCCACCCTGACCCTAACGTTGGGCGTTGCCAAGCATTGACTGACCCGGTCCTTGTGGCATGGGCCATCCGTTTGGCAGCGGTGCTTTTGCACCTGTGGCTAAGCTCCTTGGGTTCTGTTTTCCTACTCGTTTACCTAGGAGATCAGAACTCATGTTTCAAACCTCTTCCCAGGGCGCGCCCACCGTTTCCCCTACCCGCTCAACAGAACCCCTACCAGAGCATGCCTTTGAGGACGTGCGGCACCTGCTGCTGGGCAGCCTCACCGCTGTGCAGCGCACCATTTTGGACCTGCATACCAAACAGTACGCCGAACCCAACGACTGGAGCCGCCCCCTGGCCACCGGTCGACCCAATGAGGTGATGGCGATTTTGACCCGGCGGGTGCGGGTGGATTGACCGGCGGGGGGCTGAAACCCACACCGGGTTCAAAACCCGGCGCTAATTGGGGGCTGTTCACTAAAGGAACAACTTGGCCTGTGCCACCAGCGATCGCCTGGCAGCCACTAACCCCTTTTAGTGGGTTTTGATTCGGTTAGCCCTGGAACTTTCAGTCCAGGGCGGGCGATCGCCATGGGCCAATTGTTATCTATGCGGATGGAGATGGTGGCTGTTAGGCGCTATCCCACTATTGGGAAAATATAGGATGGGTCATACCGTATCCTACGGGGGTTGGCTATTCAGCTATGCATCTATCCATACATTTTCCATCGGTGTCAAAGGTCGGTTCGGTGGTAAAGGTGTCGTCGCTGTTGACCACCACCAGCTCAGCGCCATACCGGTCGCCAACAACCACTAGCACGGCAGCCGTATCAACATTACTATGAAGGATGATTCTGTTACTTCTCTCCTATGCCCCAGTGCGAACTTTGCCAACGTGACTGCCCAAAGCTGACAGAACATCACCTGGTGCCGCGCCAGCAGACAAGGCGAAAAAAGCAAGATCCGGGGCCGACGACGGATATCTGCGGGCCGTGCCATAAGCAGATTCATACGCTGTTTAGTAATAAGGACCTGGCCCAGGAGCTGAATACGGTGGATCGGCTCAGATCCCATCCGCGCATGGAAAAGTTTTTGGTGTGGATTCGGAAACAGGATCCGGGTAAGAAGGTGCGGACGTATCGATAAGGGCTAGCTGATTTTTGTTGGTTGGGGATGGGGGAAGAGTAAAAGGGGCAATGGGGGCTGGCTGAGAAAGTTGGCTGTTGGCAACGCTTCGCGAACAACTCCGCTCAGCCAGCTGGCTATGGCTTGGGCTAATTTGCTAAGGCTGGGTAGTCGATATAGCCCCGGCGGTCGTGGGTGTAGAATGTGTCGGGATCGGCTTCGTTTAGGGATACGCTTTGTTGAAAGCGTTCGACTAAATCGGGGTTAGCGATGAAGGGAATGCCGTAGGCGATCGCATCTGTTTTATTAGTCTGAATGGTGGCAGCTCCAGTTTGGGCGTCGTATCCTCCATTGAGGATTATGGCCCCTCCAAACGCTTGGCGAAGATGGGGCAGGGCTGGTTCGGCACCAGCGGCGGCAGCCATAAAGTGACCGGGTAAGGCTTCTATGACATGGAGATAGGCCAGGTTAAATTTGCTCAGGGCCGTGGCTACATGGGTAAATGTGGCGAGAGGATCGCTATCCTTCATGTCGTTGAACCCGACATAGGGAGACAGGCGCACGCCGACGCGATCGCAGCTCCAAGTGTCGACTACGGCTTCTGTAATCTCCAGCAAGAATCGGGCTCGATTTTCCACACTGCCGCCATATTGATCGGTGCGCTGGTTAGTGCCATCGCGCAAAAATTGATCGATCAAATAACCATTGGCCCCGTGGATTTCCACACCATCAAATCCGGCTGCTTTAGCATTGCGGGTGGCGGTGGCATACTGTTCCACTACGGTCGGAATCTCTTCTAGGGTGAGGGGTCGGGGCGCGACATAAGACTTTTTACCCAGGGGCGTATGAATCTCTCCCTGGGGGGCGATCGCCGAAGCCGAAACCGGCAAATCGCCGTTGGGTTGAAAGTCAGGGTGAGAGGCGCGTCCGGTATGCCACAGCTGTAAGACCATTTTGCCCCCGCGCTGGTGGACAGCCTCGGTGATCTTTTGCCAACCGGCAATCTGGTCAGCATTGTAAATGCCGGGGGTTTGCTGCCAGCCTGCGGCCTGCTCAGAAATTTGGGTGGCTTCAGTAATAATTAGACCAGCACTGGCTCGCTGGCTGTAGTATTCCGCCATCAGGTCGTTGGGAATGCGGGATACCCCGGACCGCGCTCGGGTGAGGGGGGCCATGATAATGCGGTTGGGAATTGCGATCGCACCCAGCTGCAGCGGTTGAAAAAGCGCGGCTAGGGCTGAATCCGTGGGGGATAGGGTAGCAGTCATGAAAACTTTCCTAAATTGATTGTTCGAAAGTTTTGAACAATTGAACTATAGCGTGACTGTCCTAAAAGTTGCAACTAGCCGCACTATCAAACGGCGACGCTGAAGTCTGACGGCGATCTCATTCGCAGCCGGACGAGTTAATGGTGTTGCGGATAGGCGCTCAGCGGGTAAAGCTGGGATCAATGCTCACCCACATGACGAGATCAAACTGTTCTGGGCTGATGGTGGCGTCCAACACTCGAGCGGTGACACCAGATGCTTCTAATCGCCTTAGACTCAGCCGATCGCCGAGATTCTCTGTGAAGAAGTCAAGCAGCTGCTCCGGGGCGGCGCTATCGTCTACGGATACTTCGGGGTCGACTAGCACCAGGCGATGACCGTTTTCAATGGCAAGTCCGGTTTGGGCTTTGATTTTAAGCCCTTCGCCCAGGCTGGGTTCAGACAGATCTAGCTCTAGCTGCAGGCGGTTGTTGGGTAAAAACGTGGCCCTGGGGTTACTAAACTGATAGCGGCTCGCTTCGCGGGACTGGGCCGCATTACCGAGGTCAAGCTGAATGTTATTAAGGCGCTCGGTAAAGGCTGGTGAGAGTAGATACTGGTTAAGGTCAGCCGGGGTGATAACAACGTGGAGCGAGCCATTGAGGGGCTCGTCGAGAACAACATTGCCCCGGGTGAGACTGTTGAAATTTAGATCGATGGGGTCAGTGTCGAGATCTGCGATCGCAAGCCGCAACCCCTCAATCGGATACACCCCACGGCTACCAATCCGCAGGCGCTCTATTTTACCCTTAAGCAGGTTTAGATTCGAGCCGTTATCCACCCGCACCTGAATCTCCTCAACGTCGCTCAGCCGTGACCGGATAGCGCTTTCAGCCACCTCATCCAGGGCAAACCCGATGGGAGAGCCGATAAAGATCAGACTGGAGAGCAGGATTGAAATAAATTCCATCAGGAGAATGCCATATACGCGACGCATCCCAGGAGGGGTGCCCAGCGGGTGGGTCTCGATCGCTGGCGCTAGCGAGCAGCCCCGGAGCCCCTCCCAGGAGGGGAGAGATTTGGGTAATGGGCTTTGAATCTTACACTGGGCTACCCGGCAGTGGCATCATCGACCCACTGCTTAACGGTGCTTACTACAGCATCTAAGGCCAGTTCTACCGATTCGCCATTTGCCCGCTTGACCGCTTCTACCTTACCCTCTTTCAATGAGCGACCGGTCACAACCCGGAAAGGAATGCCGATCAGCTCAGAATCTTTGAACTTTACCCCGGCGCGCTCCTTGCGATCGTCAAGCAGGGTTTCGACACCGGCTGTATTTAGCTCCTGGTAGAGCTTTTCGGCGGCGGCCATTTGGTCGGCATCGCTGATATTGGGCACAACGACAACGGCCTGGTAGGGTGCGATCGCAACCGGCCAGATAATCCCATTTTTATCGTGGGACTGTTCTACAGCTGACTGGGCCAGTCGGGAGACACCGATACCGTAGCAGCCCATCACCAGGGGCTGGGACTTACCACCCTCGTCGGTAAAGGTGGCCCCCAGGGCCGCCGAATACTTAGAGCCCAGCTGAAAAATGTGACCAATTTCGATGCCCCTGGCCGTTTTGATCGGCTGGCTGGGGTCGTGGACGGCGCGGTCACCGGCGGTGGCGACCCGCACATCAACGACCGTTTCGGGCAGGGTAAACTGGCTGCCCCAGTTGGCACCGACGACGTGGTAGCCCTTTTCATTGGCCCCCGTGGCAAAGTTTGTTAGCTCCACGGCGGTTTTATCCACCAGACGCAGGAATTTTGGCGCTAGATTTTCCTGCTTTTGAATATAGTCGTCTGAAATATCTGGGGCAATATAGCCCAGCGGTAGGGGCCGGGTGGCCCACTTGGCTTGGGCCTCTGCATCGGGAACGTCCAGGGATAATAGGGTGGACGCATCGTAGTCTGCAGCCAGGTTGGTAAGGGCGTTTTGCAACTTGGTATCGTTAACGTCCTGGTCTCCTCGAATATTGATCAGCACCAGCACCGTCTGGCCGTTGTCATAGACCGCCTGGTACAAAACGTTTTTGACAATTTGAGTTGGCGAGCAGTCTAGAAACTTGGCCATGGTCTCAATGGTTGAGGTGTTGGGCGTTTCTAGCTTTTTATAGTCGCTAAAGTCAGAGGGTACGGCCTCGGCTGGTAGAGACACCGCCTTTTCTACGTTGGCCGCGTACTGACCATCCTCGGTGTAGAGCACCTCATCTTCGCCCGCCTCCGCCAGCACCATAAATTCATGGGAGCCGGACCCGCCAATGGCTCCAGAGTCGGCTTCCACCGCGCGAAACTTGAGACCGCAACGGCTCAAAATATTACTGTAGGCTCGGTACATCTGGTCGTAGGTATGCTTGAGGCTATCCACATCCCCATGGAACGAATAGCCATCTTTCATGATGAACTCACGCCCGCGCAGGAGACCAAACCGGCAGCGAATCTCGTCTCGAAACTTGGTTTGAATCTGGTACAGATGGGTGGGCAGCTGCCGGTAGGAGCGCACCATATCGCGGGCTACCGTGGTGATAACCTCTTCGTGAGTGGGACCGAGGGCCATTTCCTGCTGACGGCGATCGGTCAGGGCAAACATGATCCCCTCTGCCTTGGTGTAGGTATCCCAGCGGCCCGACTCCTGCCACAGCTCGGCTGGCTGCAGCTGGGGCAGCAGGCATTCCTGGGCACCGGTGGCGTTCATCTCTTCACGCACGATAGCTGATACCTTGTTGAGTACCCGCAGCATCAGGGGCAAGTAGGCATACACACCGCTCGAAATCCGTCGAATATATCCCGCCCTCAGCAGTAGCTTGTGGCTGGGAATCTCTGCCTCAGCCGGGTCTTCACGCAACGTGACAAACAACATCTGGGACAGGCGCATAGTTAGGCGGGTTATGGCAACATCAATTCAGTCTAGTGTATTAGAGCAAAGGGCGCGGGTAAATAATTTTGGTGGCAGCGGACCGCCTAGCTGGGTAGCTTCACCGTAAATGTAGTTTTTTGCTTTGTACTTTTGACAGCGATGGTGCCATTGAGATTGGCCACTAGCTGTTTGACAATGGCTAACCCCAAACCGCTGCCGCCGTAGTGACGCTGGTCTAGCTCCGGGATACGGTAAAACTTTTCAAAAATATGGGGCTGATGCTTGGTGGGAATTTGCACACCGGTATTTGCGATCGCAATTTCCACCCCTTGCCCCTCAGCTAACCTGACTGTAATCGTCACCTTCTTTTTAGCTGGGGTATATTTAATCGCATTGGTCACAAGCTCAGTCATCACCCGCTCTAGCTCAGCCACATCGCACTCAACCAGCAGCGGCTCTTTGGGGATACTGACACTGAGGGTGAGGGCCTCGTTTTCAAACCTGCCCTCAAAGGTGCGCAGTAACGACGGCAGCCAGTCGCTAAGATTCATCAACATCGGCTCCGATGCTTTTTGATGTTCAGGAAACATCAGAGTGATGAGATTGTCGACAAACTGTTTTTGCCGCCGACATTCTTGACCTAGCAGGCTCAATATCTTGAGGACGGTGCTGCGTTGGGGTACCTGACGCCATGAGACGTCTTTAAAGATTCTCTCTAGGGTTTGGGCCGATAGTTGAATACTGCCGAGGGGAACAAACAGCTCATGGGAAATCAGCTGTAAAAATTCATCCTTGGCCTGACGCAGCCGATGGATTTCAGCCTGCTGGGTTTTGAGGGTTTGTTCTAGCTGGGTTTGGTGAAGTGAGATCGCACAGCAGTTGACAATCTGCTGCAGCTGTTTCAGTTCGATTTCATCAAATACTCTCCTGCCGGGGCGCGTCAGCCACAGGCTGCCTAATAAATCCGTACGGCGCATCATCGGACAGCCCAACCAGGTCAAAGGAGTCGTCGATGTCCCCCCGGTGTCCTGGGCGCTAAACTGCAGCGACCGTCCCAGGGTCAGGGGTTTATACAGCTCCCAACGGTGACTGACCGCACGAGGCTGACCCGTCGGCCCTAACCACCCGTCCCCCACCCCACCAATTAGGGTAGCCGTCTGCCGGTGTGCGTCATACAGCTCCATGTGGCAGCCGCACAGCTCAAAATTTTCGACCATGGCCCCAGGCAGCCAGCTCGATATATCTTGGACCGAACCGCCCTGGTGGACAATCGCTAAAATCCGCTCTACCAATAGGGGCCGATTTACCAAAGCTAATCCTGCCTCCTAGCCGCTATACATCAAGCAGGTTCCCAGCCCATTAACCAGCCCACCCAGTAGCCCCGTAAAAAAAGCGACCTGAGGAAGCATCTCTTAAACAGTGCTACCCGTATTCAAAACGGCCAAGGGGGATCGGGTAATGACTGCCTGACCCACGATGGGGCTTACTCAAATACCACCAAAAACATTCAGTAAACCATCTGCAGGTAGAACTTACCCTTGATTAGACCGCCTGCGATCGCACCAGGAAACATCTTAAAAGCCATAGAAAATCACTGCAATAAAAATAATTGCAATGACTAGTATCAAAAAACAAGATGAATATAAATAGAACCAAGTTTTCCTAAATAGCTAATATTTTGAGCTATCCAGAAAACAAGAAAAACCTTTTATGACTCACAAACGATAACAGCTCAAAGACTTGCATCAACACATTCAATTCGAGCAAAATCAAGGAATCAACTGACGGGCTTTTTAAAAGTTAGAAAATTGTATAAAGCAACAACCAATAGCCCTTTAAATAACTGTCTTAAGCCTCTATCCAGAGCTACTCAATCAGGACAAAGATGCAAAAGTTTGACACATAAGTATGTTGTGAATCAAACTTCAACCCGTTCTCCAGAAAACTCGTAGCGCATAGGGCAACCGATTTAGGACCTCACCTGAACTCACTAAGCGTATTAGACTGCAGTCGTTACACCAAGTCGATTGCGCGACACATTAATTTAAAAATGTATCAAATTGTTAAGACCCTCTCCCAAGTCAAACCCAGGTCTTATATCAGACCTTAAAAAAATGCTAAAGTAGCAAACTAGTTAGACTTCATCAACACAGATAGTGCTGCAGATTCAAGGAATTTTAATTTGACGAACAGTAATTAATTTGATTTTTCTTTTCTCTTTAGAGGAAAGTTACTTATTGAGTATGCTTGCTGCGATTTTAGAAATCGTTTGCATTTTTATAAGCCGGTCACCGGGCTAGCCAACTATTGTTTGGTTTAGTCTTTTGTGATGGCCTATTTTGCTCATACCGATTTAACCTCTACGGCGCTCCGATGAGCAAAATTGACGCCCGATGGGGCTCATTTTGCAGAGCTGTGCATGAGGTTAGGTCAGGTGGATAAACGTCAGATCGTCATCTTAATTGCCGAGGATGAAGCTCATATCCGCAACGCCCTACAGCGTAATTTGACAAAGGCCGGCTATGACGTGATTTTGGCGTCAGATGGTGAGGAAACAATGGCACAGTTTAGGGCCTACGCGGTGGATCTTGTGGTTCTAGATATCCTTATGCCCAAGCTAGATGGCTTGCAGGTGTGTCAGCTCATCCGGCAAGAATCTGACGTGCCAATTATTATGGCCACGGTTTTAGGCAGCCCGTCCGATCGAGTGGCCGGCCTAGACCTGGGGGCCACCGACTATATTGTTAAACCGTTTTCTAGTCGGGAACTTATTGCTAGGATTCGCTCGATTTTAAGACGGTTGATGCCAGATAAGGAACGCTCGCCTATCTTGAGCAACGAGCTAGAGGTGCTGTCAGTGGGTGATCTAGTGCTCTATCCCCAGACTCGTAAAGTCTATGAGCAGTCTGTCCACATCCGTTTGACCGAAATAGAGTTCCACATTTTGTATCTGCTAGCCCAAACCCCAGGCCAAATTTTTACTCGGGAAAATATCCTCCGACAGGTGTGGGGCTACACCGACAAGGCCAACCTGGAGACCAAGGCGCTAGATGTTCATATTTCGCGACTGAGAACAAAGCTAGGGAATCGCACAGTCCGAATTATGACAATCCAGGGACGTGGATATATGCTGCTGCCCCATTAGATATAGGGACAACAGAACCGCCCCCTAGAGGATGATGCCTCCCACCGTAGCCTGGGTGGCTCTAATATAATCCTGGGGCTTAAGCCAGAGCATGGCACCACGTACGCCCGCTGAAACGGCAATTTGATCATGGACTTCCATCCACTCATCGACATAGGTTGGATAGTTTTTTTTACATGCGAGGGCGGTTACTCCCCCTCGGATATAGCCCGTTAGGGGCTGCACTTCCTTGAGGGCAACGGGTTGCATTTTGCGGTCATCGCTGAGCTGGGCCAGGGACTTGAGGTTGAGCTGGGCATTGGCCGCCAGTACCGCTAAACAAATACCCTGGCGATCGCCCCGAATCACCAGGGTTTTAAACACCTGATCAGGATGCAGTCCCAGTTTGTCTGCGGTGGCTCCAGCCGCCAGGTTGTTGGGGTCAACCCGATAGGTCAGGATTTGATAGTCGATGGCTAGGGTATCGAGCAGGCGAGCGGCATTCGTTTTCATTCCTGTTTTATGTGTCTAGCTAACCAACTTACTCACTTAGGCATGAGAATGCAATTAGGGACTTGCCGGTCAATAAGGTACTCGCCAATCGCTCCTTTCCCCTTTCCCTTTAACCCTTCCCCACTCTACTCCGGGGATTTTATTTTTTGGCAGATCCCTTAGATATCATTTTTGAGGTACAGCCGTTCCATGGAATACCTCTCCAGCATCTACTCAACCAAGCCAATTGAGAATCGGGCTCGGCCCTCGGATTTAGCTTGATATAGCCCCCGATCGGCAGCGGCAATCAGGGATTGGGGAGAGTCATCTATGGTTGAAGTGATGGTGGCAATACCAAGACTAACGGTCAGATAGTTGCTCACCACCGAAGGATAGTGCTCGATTTTTAAGTCACGGATATTGGCTTGGATATTTTCGGCCACCCGCTGCGCTCCGGTCAGGGCCGTGTTGGGAAGGATAACGGCAAACTCTTCACCACCATAACGAGCGACCAAATCGGGCTGGCGCTTGACAGCTTTTTGAAGGGCCTGGGCGACCAGCTGCAAACAGGCATCCCCAATTTGATGCCCGTAGGTATCGTTGTAGAGCTTAAAGTAGTCAATATCGCAAAGAATCAGGGTCAAAGGGGTGTGGTTACCGGTGGTCCAGGCATGCCTGAGAAACTCATCAAAGACGCGGCGATTGGCAATTTGGGTCAGGGCATCCACCCGCGCTAAGGCGGTAAGTTCCTGGTTTTGCTGCTGTAGAGCCTCTGTATTCTCTTTGTGCACGGTGATATCGGTAGCAGTCCCTAATAGCTGCAGAGGGGTGTTGTCCTGCGGGTTCCACTGAAAGATAGTTTCGCGGCAGAGCATCCAGTGCCAGCCCCCCTGTTTGTGGCGCAGACGATATTCAGTTTCGACAAGGTCACCACGTTGGGACTGAACCAGCTTTTGGCGGGCTCGATGGATGGCTTTGATGTCTTGGGGATGGGCCAGCTGTTCTAAAAACTGAGCGCCAAACCGTTGAATTTCGTAAGGAGAATATCCCAAGACATTTTCCATATAGCCATTGACGTAATAGTTGGTCCCGCTAGCAAAATCATTGACGTAGAGAATATTGGTGCTGGCATCCAGAATGCCTTGGATAAATCGCTGACTCTCCTGCCAAGCCTGCTCTGCCTGCTTACGCTCAATCATTTCGAGGGTAAGCTGGCGTTTTTGTTTGTGCAGCAGGCGGGTTTGCCGCTGGTAGCTAGCGTGATTTATGGCCAGGGCAATAAGACAGGCCGCTGTGACGACAAAAGACTTTTCTAACGATTGCCAAACCCGGGGAGAATGCTGCTGGTCACAACAGAGGACGCCAACAATTTGTTGCTGCTGGTAGATGGGAACTTCGATTAGGGCCGTGATCGCCTGCTGCGTATCGTGCAGATAGGGAGGAAAAAGGCCAGAGCTGTCCTGGCTGCCAGGGGATAGGCCCTCACCGGTGTTGAGCACCAGCCAGTCTCGCCGAGCCAGAAGACTAAAATAGTCAGCGTGGTCGGCAACGGTCAGAGTGAGCGCCTGGCGATCGGCACTCCGGGCCCCATAGCTGGCGGCTCGCTTAAATGTGCTGCGGTTGTCCGCATACAGCCAAACCTGGGCGTTAGTTGCCCCTAGATTTTTGACTAGGGCATAGGTGATGGCAGCTGTGGCCGCGTCCACATCCCCGCTGTAGATTGATTCGCACTGACTCAGCTCCAACAGAGCTTGGGATAGGGCGGCATGGGGCGAACGACTATCTAAAAAAACAGACGCTACCAGTGGCTGACTAGATTGCTCAGATGCAAGTGACATCCCGGCTGACTTGAGGGTGGAGCGGTCTGGCTCGGCTCAAGCCGCGTCTAGACCTACTCCATAAGAGTGCCTCATATCGCCTGAATCTTAACTGGTGGGTGTCCGATGAATTTCATCCGCGCGGGTTAACCCTGGTCAAAAATACCGCCAAAAAATTCGATCGTATCCTTAAGGGCTGAGATAAAGCTATCGATTTCAGCGTAGGTATTGTAGAAATACAGACTCGCTCGCGCCGTGGAGTCCTGGCCTAAAAACTGATGCAGGGGTTGGGTACAGTGGTGTCCCGAGCGGATAGCTATGCCCGCTTGGTCTAAAAATGTGGACAGGTCCTGGGCATGCAGATTTTCGATAGTAAAAGTAGCGATCGCAGCTCGCCCGCTGCCGTCGGCCTGGGGGCTGGGGCCATACAGCTGGAGCTGGGGAATCTGGGCGAGCGCATCATACAGGTAGCGGGTAAGCTCATGTTCATACTGGGCGATGCGCTCCATGCCAATCCCGGTCAAATAGTCTACTGCGGCTCCCAGCATGATGACTTCGGCAATGGCTGGGGTGCCTGCTTCAAACTTGTGGGGCAGTTCGGCATAGGTGGAGTGGTCCAAGTAGACGTCCTGAATCATTTCGCCACCGCCGAGGAAGGGGGGCATGGCCTCAAGGATATCGAGCTTACCGTAGAGAAAACCGGCTCCGGTGGGACCACACATTTTATGGCCCGAGGCCACCAGCCAGTCACAGTCAAGGGATTGCACATCCACTGGCATATGGGGAACGCTTTGGCAGGCGTCTATGAGTACCCTGGCCCCCTGGGCGTGGGCCAGACTAATAACGCTCTCCACCGGATTGATGCAGCCTAGGGTATTTGAGATGTGGTTGATGGCAACTAGCTTGGTGCGATCGCACATCAGCTCCCGAAAATGCTCCAGGTCAAATTCCTGGGTATCGGTAAGTCGCACATGTTTGAGCACAGCCCCGGTCCGCTGAGCCACTATCTGCCAGGGCACCAGATTACTGTGGTGCTCCATTACCGACAAAATAATTTCATCCCCAGCCGTGAGGTTACTCAGCCCCCAGGCATAGGCCACCAGATTGATTGCCTCGCTAGCGTTGCGGGTAAAAACAATCTCATTGCGGCTCCCGGCATTAACAAAGGCCGCTACCCGGTCACGGGTGGCCTCATAGGCGGTGGTAGCCCGCGCGCTGAGGGTATGGACGCCGCGATGGACATTGGCATTATCCTGGTTGTAATAGTCCACCAGGGCATCTAAAACAACCTGCGGTTTTTGCGAGGTGGCCGCATTGTCAAAGTACACCAGCGGCTTGCCATTCACCACCTGGTCCAAAATCGGAAAATCTGCCCGCACATCTTGGGCCAGGGGTTTAGCCGTTGTCAAAGTCATTGCCTACACCGTCCATTGCTGAATGTACTGGGTCATACGCTCTCGCAGGGGAGCCACCGGAATGGGCTCAATAATTTCCATGGCAAAGGCGTAAATTAGTAGCCGCTGGGCCTGGTTTCGATCAATCCCCCGGCTTTGTAAATAAAATAGCTCGTCTGGGGCCAGCTGGCTGACGGTGGCTCCATGGGCGCACTTGACATCGTCCGCCACAATATCCAGCTCCGGCTTAGTATCCACCCGCGCCTTGGGCGACAGCAGCAGATTGCGATTGAGCTGGGCCGCATTGGTCAGCTGGGCCGCCTGGGGAACATAGACCCGACCGTTAAACACCGCGTGGGACCGGTCATCCATCAGATTTTTTTGGAGCTGGTTGGCGCTGCCGTGGGGATGGGCCAGGGCAATCAGACTGTGGGTATCGGCCAACTGCTTGTCGCGAATCGCGGTCAGACCGTTGAGGGCGGTCTCTGTTTGTGGCCCAGCCTGGTAAACCTCCAGATTATGGCGAGACATACTCGCTCCCAGGTTAATGGATGTATTGCGATAGCGGCTGTCTCGCCCTTGGGAAACAGCGGTTTTGCCAATGTGGACGGTCTCAGGGGACTCTTGCTGTAGCCGAAAGTGAGCCACCTCAGCATTGTCATAGACCCAAAATTCACTCACGCTGTTGGTAAAGCTGGCCCCCGCACCGTGGAACTCTTCAATGAGAGTGACGGCGCTACCGGCTTCAGCCACGACCAAACAGCGGGGCTGCACCAGTAAGCCATCGCCGATGGCAAGATAAACAACCTGTACCGGCTGCTCAATCGCCACATTCTTACCAATGTGGAGCACCGCCGCGTCAGCAAAGCCCGCCGTGTTGAGCGCTGTAAATACCTGATTGCTACCCTGCACCTGGGCTAGGCCATGGGGAACAGAGTCCGTCTGAGTGAGAACATTAACCCCATCACCTAGGTGGGAAAGGCCATCGACAAACGTGCCATTGACAAACACAGCCCGAAGACTATCGCCCTCAGGCAGACTGACCTCGGTCACAATCTTTTTGGCCTGCCCCAGGACCTCGTCGGTTAGAGCAGCTGGAGCCTGAAATACCGTCCCCAACATAGACGAGAGATCGGTAAATCGCCAATCCTCATCACGCTTTGAAGGAAAGGTTCGTTCCTGGACAACGGAGCGGGCAGCTGCCCGCAGGTTCTCCAATCCCAACCCAGACTGCTCTGCTACGAGGGTGGCCTGACTCAACAGCGACTCCAGGTAGCCGCTATGCTGGGTGACCGGCACTGCAACATTGCTCATGGGGTCACCGCCTGCTCTTCCAAGAGCCATTCATAGCCTTTAGCTTCAAGGGCCAGGGCCAGTTCTTTACCGCCGGTTTTGATAATGTGCCCAGCGCACATCACATGGACATAGTCCGGAACAATATAGTTGAGCAACCGCTGATAGTGGGTAATCACCAGGTTGGCATTGTTGGCATTGGCCAGCTGGTTAACGCCACCGGCTACGGTTTTGAGGGCGTCAATATCCAAACCTGAGTCGGTCTCATCCAAAATTGCCAGGGTAGGCTCCAGCAGGGCCATCTGCAAAATCTCATTGCGCTTTTTCTCACCCCCCGAAAATCCTTCGTTAACGCTGCGGTCAAGAAAGCTCAGGTCCATTTTGACGATGTCGGTTTTCTCTTCGATCAGATCATCAAAGTCAAACACATCGACCTCGTCTTCCCCACGGGCCTTACGATGGGCATTGTAGGCCACCCGTAGAAACTCACGGTTACTCACCCCAGGAATCTCAAGGGGGTATTGAAAGGCCAGAAAAATGCCCGCAGTAGCCCGCTCGTGGGGCTCTAGCTCAGACAGATCTTTGCCATTAAACTCGATGGTGCCACTGGTTATTTCATAGTCGGGATGACCCGCTAGCACTTTGGAAAAGGTACTCTTGCCAGAGCCGTTGAGACCCATAATGGCATGGATTTCACCGGCTTTTACTTCGAGGCTGAAACCCTTGAGAATTTCGGTACCGTCTACGCTGGCCCGCAGGTCTTTGACAGAGAGGATTGTTTTTGCGTCTGGGTTAATCATTGAAGTGTATCTAGGAGAGTTAGGCTAACCAACAGAGTTTTCTAACTTGAGGGCCAGCAGCTTATCAGCCTCAGCCGCAAACTCCATCGGAAGTTTGTTAAATACATCCCGACAGAAACCGCTGATAATCATAGAAACGGCATCTTCAGGGGAAATGCCTCGCTGGGCAAAGTAAAACAGCTGGTCTTCACCAATCTTGGAGGTAGAGGCTTCATGCTCCACTTGACCCGTACTGTTTTGTACCTGGATATAGGGATAGGTGTTGGCGTTGGAGGTATCACCGATCAGCATCGAATCGCACTGGGAGTAGTTACGAGCATTCTCAGCCTTGGGGTTTACCTTAACTAGGCCGCGATAGCTGTTTTTGGAGCTACCCGCTGAAATCCCCTTAGAGATAATCGTACTACGGGTGTTTTTGCCCACGTGGATCATCTTGGTGCCGGTGTCGGCCTGCTGTAGATTGTTAGTCAGGGCCACGGAGTAAAATTCGCCCACGGAGTTATCCCCCGCCAGCACACAGCTGGGGTACTTCCAGGTAATGGCTGAACCGGTTTCCACCTGGGTCCAGGAGATTTTAGAATTTTTACCCGCACAGAGACCGCGCTTGGTAACAAAGTTGTAGATGCCGCCCTTACCGTCCTTATCTCCGGCAAACCAGTTTTGGACCGTAGAGTAGTTGATCTTGGCGTCGTCTAGGGCCACCAGCTCAACGATGGCCGCGTGGAGCTGATTGCTGTCGTACATTGGGGCGGTGCAGCCCTCTAGATAGGTGACCGAGCTGCCCTTATCGGCAATCACTAGGGTGCGCTCAAACTGGCCCGAATCTCCGTTGTTAATGCGGAAATAGGTGGACAGGTCCATCGGACATTGGGTATTTTCAGGAATATAGACAAACGATCCGTCGCTAAAGACCGCCGAATTGAGGGCAGCAAAATAGTTATCCGCCACCGGGACAACACTGCCCAAATACTTTTGAATCAGCTCCGGATAGTCTTTGACCGCTTCTGAAATCGAGCAAAAGACAATGCCGTGCTCCGCCAGCTCCTCTTTAAAAGTAGTGGCCACTGAAACGCTATCAAATACGGCGTCAACGGCTACGTTGGTCAGACGCTTTTGCTCCGATAGGGGCAGCCCCAGTTTTTCAAACGTGGCCAGAATTTCTGGATCCACCTCGTCTAGGCTGCTGAGCTTTTCGCTTTGCTTGGGAGCCGAATAGTAGATGATGTCCTGATAGTTGAGGGGCTTGTAGCTGACATTGGGCCACGTGGGTTCCGTCATTTTCAGCCACTGACGATAGGCTTTGAGACGAAACTCCAGCATGAATTCCGGCTCGCCCTTTTTTTGAGAAATTAGACGAATAATATCTTCGCTTAGCCCACGGGGGATGACATCGGACTCTACGTCGGTGACAAATCCGTACTTGTAGGGCTGACTGACAACGGATTGAACGCTAGTGCTCATGGTTTACCGGAAAATCTGAGGAGGTTAACTAAACTCTAAGACTTGACTGCGGGGCCGCAGCCCTGGGGTCTAAAAGCGCGACCAGGAAAATCACAACGGCTGGAGCTGACTGTAAAACCTGCCGCTGGACTGGCCAGATCAGCCACAGCTAAACTAGTACTTATTTGTTTCTGCGCGGACTCGCTCAAAGGTGATGTCTTGATCCTTGCCAGCAAAGGCATTGTCTTCTGTTAAAAACAACATGCAGTGACATTCTTTGCGTTCCTGCATGGGAACACAGGGGCAGTTCCAATAGGTGCTCTTGACCTCGGCCTCCTTGTCTTCATAGTGACGACAGGGACATAGGGGAGCCCCAAAGTCGTCCTTGTGCTTAGCTAAGCCTTCAAGCACTACGGCGGTCACACCAAGGTCAGCACAAAAATAAGTGCCGGTGCGCTTAGCGTAGCTTTGGGCAAAATTTCGCATCAGCTCAAGGTTTTTGTCGGACGCCTGGGTGGGCTTACTTATGCTCATGGATGAAGATGGGTGCTGAGACAACCAGATGATTCTATAATTAAACAACACATGAGTTGCTTTACTATTTCAAGGTTACTAGAGTCGGCCGACTTTAGCAACACATGTGTTGTTAAAGTGGAATCAGTTTAGATTCAACGCTTACAGCTACCTCGGTCGGGGTGTTTTGGTTAACCGACTGCCGGTTAAAAGGGAGGTCTAGGTGAGAGGGTAACGTTTAATTAAGTACCCGCTGGACCAATCCTGGGGAGACCAGCAGTCGTCAGGACATTAGATCTAGTTATTGCTTTTTAGTTAAGGTGCGATCGCAACTTTAGGCAGATGATGTCATTGCAGCAGCCATCCACAAAGGACGATATCCTCCAGTTTTTGCTTAAGTCGGGTCAGGCCACAGCCCAGACCCTCGCTGAGGGCCTAGGGGTCAGTCCCCAGGCGATTCGACGTCACCTCAAAGATTTGCAGAGTGAAGAGTTCGTGGAACACCAGGCGATTCAGTCGGGCATGGGGCGTCCCAACTATATCTACCAGCTCAGCGCCAAAGGTCGCGCCCAGTTTCCCTCCCAATACGACCAGTTTGCCGTCTCCCTGCTCGATACACTCACAGAAACCGTCGGAGTCGATCAAGTGGGCGCTATTTTGCGTCAGCAGTGGCAGCGTAAGGCCCAACACTACTGTGAAACCCTCGGTAGTGGCTCACTGCCCGAGCGGTTACAGCACTTAGTAGAACTGCGTCAGGCCGAAGGATATATGACCGAGTGCCACCAGGGCGACGATCAAGACACCTATATCATCACCGAATACAACTGTGCCATTTCCCAGGTGGCCGAGTCTTACCCGGCTGTCTGCGGCCATGAGCTATCCATGTTTGCCGTCGCCCTACCCGACTGCCACATAGAGCGCACCCATTGGTTAGTCAGGGGCGAACATCTCTGCGGCTACAAAATTCAGAGAAATAAAAAATAATTTATAACCGTGGGAGCAGGACGCGGCTTTATTGGATGTGACTATGTTTGATCAAACCCTACAGTTCTTAACACCGGAAGAGTCCGCTGAGGTAGACAAAGCGCTGCTGACCACCCCGGAAAAATTTTTAACCCGGCTCACCCTATCCACGGCAAAACTGCTCGCCTACATAGCCAAGGAGCACGACATATCGGTTGACGAGCTGACCACCGCACAAATTATCCGTTGGTTTGAAGCCGACGCTAAGCGCAAACAGGAGCAGGGGGTGAAGGCCTCAGTACTAAAGTGGGACGCTGAAAACCTGGAGGATGTCCCTGAGTAGGCCAGCTACCCTTGGACCGTCACTCGTGGATATTGCCGTTGGGCATAATGGTCCCCGTCAGCCTGGCCGCCGTCAGTTTGACCATAATCTTATCGCCATAGCCCACAACCGCACCGCTGAGATCCGCACCGCTCAGGTCCGCACCGCTCAGGTCCGCACCAATCAGATTAGATTCCCGCAGGTTGGCGTGGCTAAGGTTAGCCTGCAGCAGGTTTGCCCGAAAAAGTTTGGCCTTATGTAGATTGGCCTGATTTAAGTTGACCTTATGCAAAAACGCATCGCTCAGGTCCGCACCTTCTAGATTAGATTTGCTGAGGTTTCGACCTGAGAAGTCCTTTTCCTTGAGATTGGCACCTTTGAGGTCGCTCCCCTCCAAATCGGGCATACCGCGAGAACGGGAGTTTTGGGGGGCAGAGTACTGGCTAGGCTGAGGGGGACGGTAGATATAGTCTGCGTAGCTATTGTCACTACTGTGACGATAGACCGGATTATAGGACGAGCTGCTGCGGCCATTAGTGGAACTGCTGCGGCCATTGGAGGAGCTGCTGCGGCCATTAGTGGAACTGCTGCGGCCATTAGAGCCGTATCCGGCGGCGGCTCCATTGGCGGTACCAGATCCGTTCGTGGTGTTTGGAGTGTTGGCCGTCGCATCGGGTTTGGGGGTGGACCCGTTTGTATGGACGCTAGAGGCGCTATTGGTAGATCGATACCCATTGGGGCGACCATAGGGATTGGGCCGATCTCCATTTTTAGCGGTGGTGGCAGCCCCGTTGCTGCTGCCGTTGGTGGAACCGTAGGGGCGAGTGTATCGACCCTGGCTGTAGGGTCGATATCGACTGCTGCCGTAGCGCTCGGGGTTGTAGTTATTTGCCTTAGCTCTGGCCGGTGCACCGTTGCGCAGGTGCTGCTTGAGACGACTGCGGGCTTCGTTTAAACGTTTAAGCTTGTCCTGCGCCTTATCGCGTAGCCGTGCATTATCTGCTGGAATCCGATCAGGGTGCCAGATAAACACAAGATCTTTGTAAGCCTGGTTTACGTCTGAGAGCGAAGCACCAGGCTCTAACTCCAGCACGGTATAGGCTTGCGCGATATCGTCCATAGGTAGAGTTATAAAAGCGGCGACGGAACGTCTAGTCGAGGTAGACAACACCGAGGGTTGTCTAAAAGGCGCTGCCGTACAGTCGCCAGTCTAAAAATGATTGAAAATGATTGGCTTATTAATCGGATCGATAAATCAGTAGGTATGGGTGTCTAGGGCAAATTGAAGCTTGAATCGCACAGGTTTCATGTATGCCGATTATGACTATTGTTTTAGCGGCTTTCACCAGAACCTCCAATTCCCTTAAGGCTCTGTTGCAATTCTGTATCAAAGTTGGTCTTTTATTAACAAAAAACTACTCCTCGGCCAGGCTGATTTCGTAAACGTTCCACAGGGCTCCCAGGGGAGAGTACTTCACATTTTGAACCTTGTTTCGAATAGCGGCCATGGAGTACTGATTGATCAAGTAGATAAACGGCAGCTGCTCCTGGACGATGCGCTGGGCTTCGACATAGATTTCACGGCGTTTAGCTTCATCTAGCTCCTGGGCTCCTCGGAGATACAGCTCACCGATTTCGGCTTCCCAATCGGCCACCACCCGACCTTCGATTGGATCTTGACCCGGCAGGGGTTTTTGGTTAAAGGCATGGAGACCGCCATCCGGGTTCCAAACATTAGAGCCGCCATTGGGTTCTAAGCCGCCGCCAAGACTGATCATATGGCATTCCCAATCCAGACTGTCTCCAAGTTTTTCCACTAGGGACCCCCAGCTAATGGGGGTAAAGTCCACCGTGATGCCGATTTTGCTCAGATCCTGTTTAATTTGGGCACCGATGGCTTCACGAACCTTGTTACCCGCATTGGTAATCAGGGTAAAGCGCACCCGGTTACCGTCACTATCTACCAGTTGGTTGCTGGCGTCATATTGGAAGCCAGCCGACATCAGTAGGTTCTTAGCTGTTTCTAGATTGTAGTCATAGAACCGTATACCATCTCTTTCAGGACTGGCAGAATAGGGACTGAGGGGAAAAATGGATGAGTCTTGCAGTACCCCCAGGCCCTGATAAATATTGTTGAGCATGGTGGGTCGGTCAATGGCATGGGCCACCGCCTGACGAAACTCCAAGGTGTTGAACCAGCGTGACTTAATCGGGTCTACCAGGGGTTCACCATCGCGGGAACCCTTATTTAGGTTAAAGGAGATAAACAGGCTGCTGGCGGCAGGGCCGCCGTTATAGATGCTGAAATCGCCCCGTTCCTCCTCCCGCTTGAGTAGGGAAAAGTTATCGGGCTTGACGGTGGTTAAATCTAATCCCCCGGAGCGAAATTGTACAAATTCGCTATCCTGGGATTCCACCACTTGCCAGACAACTTGCTGCAGATAGGGCTGTTCTTGCCCCTGATCGTCGGTCCGCCAATAGTAGGGGTTGCGCTCAAATACCACCCGCTCACCGGGGGTAAACGCCTTGAGCTTAAACGGCCCGTTGACTACAATTTCCTCCGGTGGGGTGCTGGTACCCCAGGTGGATAAAAACAGCGGATTGCCCTCGGTATCGGTCTCGGTAATCGTACTGGCTAGGGCATGCTTGGGCAGAATATTGACCCCCGTGTTTCGCAGAAATGGGGCAAAGGGTTCGGGAACTTCAAACTTGACCTGGCGCTCGCCCAGTTTGGTGACCGTAGGCAGTTTACCCTCATCACCGATTCGCAAGATATCGCGAATCTGGGTGGGAATAGCATCATTTAAGAAGATGTCATTATAGGTAAAGACGACATCGTCGGCGGTCAAGGGCTCGCCGTCGGACCACCGCAGTCCCTCCCGCAGGGTGTAGGTCAGGGTCAGGCCATCCTCGGAAAATTCCCAAGATTCGGCCAGCTCTGGCTCGATCTCACCGGTTTCGTAGTTTTCAGTAATCAGCCCCGTATAGGTGAGGCCAAAGATATTGGGCCGTTCGCTGTTGAGGGCATAGTTAAAGGTTTTGGGATCGCTGAGGATGCTGTAAACCAGCCGCGAAAGCTCGGTATCGCTAGCTTTGAAGTTGTCTATGGAGCAGCCTGCGATCGCAACCACCATCAGCAAGCTCATCAGCCAGTAGACCCAGCGACCGCTCACCTGACGAAGTCGGAGTCGAAACGTACGAAAGGACATAAAACAGCCAGACACAATTTCTAGCTATTCTAGCGAGTCCTGCCCCCGGTGCAGCCAGGATAGCCAGGATGAGGGAGCAAACCATCGAGACCATAGCAGCTAATGTGAATGTCCCAACAAACAAGCCACGCCCGATTTATTACCGCCATGTTTTAAATCCAATTTGTCCTGAACTATTTACGCTCTGGCGAAGATCTAAACAGTCCTATTGCGCTAGACCCACCATGAAATCTCCAGTCGTCCTTGCTTCGCTGTTGGTGGCCGTACCAGCCACAGCCGAAAATGCCAATGCAGCTCTCTCTGGCGAACAGGTCAAAGATGAATTGAGACGGGCCATCTGTTTTCAGGACTGGGACAAGGCCACCGACTTATCTAGCGATCTAATCGCGTCTCCAACAATCACCCCAGAGCATCGGCATACCCTCGTAGATTGGCGGTATCGTTTCTCTGACTATGCGACGGACAAAACACAGTTTAGCGAGATCCCAAACTGTGAAGGAGTCGAAGCCGAACCTATAGAGATTGAAGTTCAGGTCTATCAGGATTCCACGCCCCGATTTTCCAACTATGTCTCCTATGCACCGGACTATGCCTGCTACAGGATCGACAGCAGCGGCTATGTTCAAAATTTAGAGCACATGTGTAATCAGTCCAATAAGATCGCTCAAAACCCCGGGGGCTTCTCAAGCTCTGGAGGACAGAGTGACCTGGGCCCTGGGCAGCCAGGTGATTTTGGCATTGGGGGGTCGGACTTCCTGGACTTTGACGATCGGTTCTACCAAGAAGTTGAGGAGAATGAATTCCTCTACTAGACAGCTGCATGATCTCAAATCCTGATCTCAAATTTAGTTTGGGCCGGTGCTAGCCCGGCTCACCGGTTTGCACCCACCCCATATCAGACAGGCTCAGGGCAAAGGGCGAAGCTGTTTCTAAACCCAGCGCCGTCAGGTTATTCGCCCCCGCTGCCGCTAGCTCATCTAGGGTAATGACTGTCTGTGTCCACTCCCCCACCGGTGCATCGGCAAACAGCTGAGTCACATCCAAAGCCCGGCTGTCATCACCGCATTTAGAAAATAGCGTAACCGGCCCTGCTGGAGGAGTATCCACCCGATATTGAATAACCAGGCCCCTGGGCGAGGCGGCTATGTAATCGGCTGGGCCAGTGAAAACTATTGCCGCCGTATCCTGACCGCTCCAGACAAACTGCTGTGCATCTTCCTGGGCGGCTCGGTCAATCGAGCGAATGGTGAGCGCATTTTGCAGCTGGGTACGGGGGGCGACTACGGTGTTTGATGTATTACCCACCGTAGCCTGTAGACTCCATGGCGCCATCGGCCTACCCAGGGCAAAAAGCGCACCGTCTTGAATCTTTTCACTACCGTCTAATCCAGACGTTTCAGGTAGCTGTGCCAGATTGCCATTATCTCCATAGGTGAGCCCGTAGCCATAGGGAAACAGCGGAGCATGGTCATTCTCTCCTCGACTGGCCCGAACCGCCGTGCGGGGCCACGGGAATGAAAGCTTACCCCTAAAGTCAGCGTTGCCGCTAGCCTGGTGGAACAGCACATCCGCCACACCGGCACCCTCACTACCCGGCAGCCACGCGGCCACAAAAGAGTTTGCCACATTAATTTCAGGTGTTACCCACAGGGGCCTACCCGAGAGAAAAACAGCCACCGTCGGAATCTCGGCGGCTCGCAACAACCGGAGCAATCCCACTGTTTTATCTGATGAAACGTTTAGATGGGTCAAATCTCCCCTAAACTCAGCGTAGGGAGCTTCACCAAAGACCACGATGGCCACATCAGGTATGTGATCGTAGCTGCCATCGGGACTGAGGAGAGCGTTACCGCCACCGGTTTCAACGGCGCTTCGAATCCCTTCCCAGATCGATGTGCCCTTGGGAAAATGCCCGTTGGTGTTACCGGTCCCCTGCCACGACAGGGTCCAGCCACCGGTTTGTTGGCTGATATTGTCGGCTCCGTCACCGACAACTAGAACAGTTTGGGCGGTCTCCAACGGTAAAAGATTATCTTGGTTTTTGAGCAAAACCAGGGACTCACGCACCGCCTGGCGCGCGACAGCCCGATGGCTAGGATGGCTCAGCAGCCCATAGTTGCCCGCCAGGGGACGGTGTGAGGGCTGAGACTTTTCAAACAGCCCCAGACGGAACTTAACCCGCAATATTCGCCGCACCGCATCGTCTAGACGACTGCGGGGAATGTCTCCAGATTTTACCTGGGCCACGGTATTCTCGTACAGCTGACGCCAGCTGTCCGGGGCCATAAACATGTCAATACCGGCATTCAACGCCGTTGGACAGCTCCTGGCTGAACATCCCGGTACCTGGGCATGGCCATTCCAGTCACCGACAACAAACCCGTTAAATCCCATGCGATCTTTGAGTACATCGGTTAGCAGGGCTTTGTGGCCGTGCATTCGTTGACCGTGCCAGGACGAAAACGATGCCATTATGGTTTGCACACCGGCTGCGATCGCACTCACATATCCGGCACCGTGATAGTGCTGCAGATCAGCTTCACTGTCGATATTGTCACCCTGATCCTTACCCCCATAGGTGCCGCCATCACCAATAAAATGTTTGGCTGTGGCCAGAATATGCCCATCGCCGAGAAAATCATCGGTGCCAAGTTCCCCCTGTAGACCGTTCACCATGGCCGTGGCATACTGGGCAACAATCTCTGGCTTTTCAGAATAACTCTCATAGGTTCGCCCCCAGCGGCTGTCGCGGGCAACGGCTAGGGTAGGGGCAAAGGTCCAATCCATGCCGGTAACAGTGACTTCTCGCGCGGTTATGGCCCCAATTTGTTGGATCAAATCGGGATTGCGAGCAGCTCCCAGGCCAATATTGTGGGGAAAAATTGTCGCTCCCAAAATATTATTGTGACCATGGACGGCATCGGTCCCCCACAGTATGGGAATCGCCCTGCGACCGTCGGTGGTATCGACAGATGCCGCGTAGAATTCATCGGCCAGGGCCAGCCAGGCCTCGGCTGGCGCGCGGATATCCTCACCGGGGGCGGAGTTACCACCATTTAGAATCGCACCGAGACGATAGTGGCGAATATCCTCTGGGGTAACGGAACTGATATCCGCTTGAATTGTTTGCCCTACCATGTCTTCGATGTCCATAGTTGCCATCAGGTCATCAATACGAGCTTCGATGGCAGGCTCCAGGGAGGCTCCCCCGGCTGTCGCTGGCCAATTTTCTGGTGTAATTTCTGGCATATCCTCACCACTGGCTGCAGTTGCATTGTAGACAGCAAACTATCCTCCGACCCAAGCGCTTAGGGACTTACTAGTCAATAAGGTATCCGCCAATAGCTCCTTTCCCCCTCTCCCTTTCCCCCTCTCCCTTTCCCCCTCTCCCTTTCCCCCTCTCCCTTTCCCCCTCTCCCTTTCCCCCTCTCCCTTTCCCCCTCTCCCTTTCCCCCTCTCCCTTTCCCCCTC
>JBCDJC010000046.1:0-27249 GCA_038748225.1 Cyanobacteria bacterium P01_H01_bin.26
GATCTGCCAAAAAATAAAATCCCCGGAGTAGAGTGAGGAAGGGTTAGGGGGAAAGGAGCTATTGGTGGGTACCTTATTTGCCAGCAATTCCCCCAAGTCCTGATAAATAGTGACTTTTGCTTTTTATTGTCGTGTTGTTATTCAATGTGTTTTAGAGATACAACTGTCCGGCTGACAGATGTTATAGGTGTCCTTTAATCCGCAATTCGTGCCAGCGCAGGCCGATCAGCATAATACTGGTCAGTGTAAAACCGGGCTCCTCCATGAGGGTGAAGATAAAGCCGTTGACTAAAATATTGAATACTAAAAACCGCGATAGGTCGTCTTTACACACATGGGTCCAGGTAATGAACCAGAGGGAAATATAGCTGGCTAATCCTAAAAAACCCAGGTCGCCCCAGATACCGGCCCATCCCCACAGGGGGGCGAAAAAACTAGAATCCAGGTAGTGCCCTCGCCAGGTTTCCCAGACGGCTTCACTGGCGGGGTGAATGGTTGCCCCAAGGGGGCCAACGATGTTCCAATAGTCTTTGATCATCCAGCCGCCGATGCGACCGATGGTGTGGCCAGGTCCTAGACCAAGGGGCCAGTTTAAGACCGAGGTATAAAAAGAGGGGATAATGTGGAGCGGTCCTGTTTTGAGTAAGGTGGCATCCCCATCGGGGCCATAGATGTGGGGCCGAATCCAGGTTTGGTAGGGGCTAAAAACTTCGACATTGTAGATACACCAGTAAAATGCATAGCCGACTAAAACAGCGGCAATAATGTACTGAAAAGCTACCTTGAGATCTGTTATTTTGCTCAAAATCAGCAGTACCCAGGAGACCAGCGCGACCAGGATAACCTGTTTGGCATCGGCAAATAGGATCTGTGCGATTACGGCAACAAGAACGGAGCATCGTACCCACAGGGGTACCGCCTTGGCGCTGAAATAGTAGTAGAGACCAAACGCCAGGGAGGCACTGGCACCGACCACATGACCGCCGGAGGAAAGATAAAAGACGCCTTGGACATTGTCTTCGATGGTCATGCGTTCGTGGGGTAGCAGCCCGGTGGCTAGGCCCACTTTTTGCCCTAGGGCCAGGATGAGGTGACCCATGCCAAACCCTAAAACCCACTTTTTAAGATGGGTTAAGGCGTCTAGGGTAAAGGGAATGGCCACGATTGCCGCTAACAAAATAAATGGTTCCGAGATAATCATCAACCCTAGAAAAACGTTGATCAGCCCGGCGTTGTTGAGGAGGGCGCTGGCGGTTGCGATCGCAAACAGTACCAGCAGCCCCACTAGAATCGATTTAACAATCATCAGCTGCCGCCAGTCCTGGCGTCGGCTGGTTAAAATAACCAGGCTGCAGGCAGCGGGCAAGATAATAAAATGGGCAAAATTGATCACGGCGGGTATTCCTACCGCCTGAACAATTCTTGGAAAAAATGCCACCGCAAAGGACAGCAAAATCAGGCTAGAGCCCGAAATAAACCCTGGCGGTGTGGTGGATTTGGGTAACTGTCGAGTCTGGGTCATAACACCGTTAGGGCAGCTGAATTTTGGTGGAAGCTAGCGGCGGGCAGCACCCTCAAGTAGACCGCCATCAGCTGGGCATAGTTGGCTGCGGCCGTGTACTTTTGCTCAAATTCACGGCGAGCCTGACGACCCATGAGCGCCTGCTGCTCGGAGTGGGTGAGCATCCAGGTGACCTGCCGGGCCAAATCCCTCGGATCGCCCGGGGTAAAGTGCAGACCGGTGTGGCCGGGGGTGACGATTTCTGCGATCGCACCGATATTGGCCGCAATCACCGGGGTGCCCGTTGCAAAGGCTTCCACGGCCACCCGACCAAATGTTTCGTACCACTTAGATGGAAATATTAGACATTGGGCCTCCCCCATGAGCCGATGCACCTCAGCCATGGGTCTACGCCCTAGCCACTCAATACAGGGCTGCTGGGCGGCCGCCTCGGTCACCAGGGTGGACAGCGGCCCATCGCCAACAATCTTTAAAGGGATCGGATTTTCTAGCTGTTTCCAGGCCGCTAGCAGCGTATCTAATCCTTTTTCCACCGAGAGACGGCCCACATACAGGGCGTAGCCGCCCTGGCCGCTACCCACCTTGGGCTCCGGGGCAACAAAGTTGGGCTTGACCACAATCTTGTCAGCGGGCAGTCCGCCCTCGATCATTTTGTTGCGGGCAAACTGGGTCAGAGTAATGTATTGATCCACCATTTTGGGCCAGGTTCTAAGCAGGCGGTGGCTGGTCACCATGGAGGCAACTGCCGCGCTGGCTTTGCGGTCTTCGCGGTAGCAGCCGTGGACGATACCGGGGTAGGGAATCGCCTTTCCCATACAGTCTTCACACACCTTGCCATCCCGAAAAAACAGAGCGTTGGGACAAATTAACCGGTAGTTTCGCAGGGTCTGAACCACGGGCACGTTTTCTGCCCTGGCGGCGTAGTAAACCGACGGAGAGATTAGCGGGAAAAAGTTCTGAACATGGACAATGTCGTAGCGGTGGGCCCGCAGCTTGGCTCGGACGGTCCCATAGGAGGCTTTTGACCACAGGGTGCGCGCCGCTAGCTGCACTGCCCCCATGTCTTTGATGCTGTCGTTGTTTTCTTCATAGACATCGACAGTGTGGCCATGGTCCCGCAGTAGGGTTTGTTCCGCTGCTGTCGAGACGTCTTCCCCGCCCCGGATCTGGTAGGCATTATGAATACTTAAAATGCGCATGGTATACGTTTGGGGCTTATGACTGGGAAGCAAGATCGACGTAGAGCTGGGCCAGCTGTTTTCCCTTGGTTTCCCAAGAAAAATGGTCCCTGACATGGCGCTGCCCGGCTCGACTCATGCGCCCACAGAGGTTAGGGTTATTGGCCAGGGTGGCCATGGCGTCAGCCAGGGCTTCTACCACCTGCTGAGGATGGTGGACAGGGACTTTAATTCCGGTTTCCTCTGTAACCTGGGTGGCCGGACCGCCGGTGTCTAGACAGATGACGGGGCGTCCTGCCGCCATCGCTTCTAGACATACTAACCCCCCCGAATCATGCAGGCTGGGATGAATCAAGGCATAACCGTTGGCTAGCTGCTGGAGGGTTTCTGAGCGCGGCAGCGCCCCTAAAAATTTAACCCGGTCGCCGATACCCAACTCATGGGCCAAGGATTCTAGGGCTGCCCGCTCGGGACCGTCTCCTAAAATCAAATATTCCACACTGGCCGCCAGGTTGGCCTGGGCAAAGGCGCGCAGGCTCAGGTGCAATCCCTTCCAGTGGAGCAGCCTGGCAATGCTGATAAAGCTGATGGTCTGTGTACCGGGCGCTGCAAACTGACCCAGCAGTGAGAGTTCCGATTGGGAAAGCCCCAGGGCTGAACAGGTTTGAATTCTGCGGGCACCCATGAGCTGCATGCGCTGGGCGGTCTCTGCTGTGGTGGCCCGGGCAATGGCGCTTCTTCTGGCGGTGACCTGGGCAAACGGGTCGATTTCACCGACCCGGTGGGTCAGGGTGCGGAGGATCTCATAGACTTTTGCCTTGGGGCTAAAGTCTTGCCAAAAGGCGGCTGGCGCTGATTCTCCCCCGCCCACCGGTCCCCAAATAAAGGGAATGGGCAGCAGCGTCAGAAAACTGGGTGTGGAGTAGCGGACGTAGGTGACATGGTGGGCAATGTCAAACGTAACCTGCCGGTGTAACCGTTTAGCCGTGGCATAGGCCCCGATCTGCCAGCAGTAGTAGTGGGGCACCTGGGCCGGTTTAAGATACTGGGTGGGTCCCGGTGGGTCGCAGTAAATAAAGGTGACGTTGGGGCTGTCACTGTGGCGACAGAAGTCTTCAATGGCGGTCTGGTTACTTTTCCGGGTGAGTACCCAAACCCGATGGTGCTTCGCTAGTTCTTGAACAATGTTCCAGCCGACGCCCGGTTCTGAGCCTACATTGGGCTTACAGGCATAGGCGGACACTAAAACCTTCAGAGATTTCATGGAGTTGCGTCAAACCTTGGTTATTTGACGGTTAGAGTAGGAATCTGGAGATTTTGATAGGAAGCCGAATCAAGGGTTGCCCAGGGGTTTTGCGTTTAACATATTCCTCCCCGACATCGGACAGGGGGCAGCCATAAAGGTTTCCCCTACGGGGTTTTCCCTTTTTGGTTGGGGGGCCGAATTTGGGTTGGGTATTCGCTTCAACTCCGGTTGATTACTTCTTCTATCAATCGGTTGAGCATCCGGACAGGGCGGGTTGCCCTGGGCGATCGCGCTCCGGTACTCCTTTTAACTTTTCGTAGACCCTGGCGACCTGTTCCGCACTTTTCTCCCAGGTAAAGTCTAGGACATGGTGTCGTCCCTTGTGGACCAGTGCTTTGTAAAGTACGGGGTCGGTTTGTAAAGCGGTGATAGCGTTTGCGATCGCACCCACATCGGTCGGATCCACTAAGATGGCCGCCTCCCCAGAAATCTCCGGCAGGGACGACACATTGGATGCGATCGCCGGTATCCCACAGGCCATCGCCTCTAAAATCGTAATGCCAAATCCTTCGTACAGGGATGGGGCAACCAGCACATCCGCCGCATTATAAAGCTGCACCAGGGTAGCCTTGTCCGGGTTTTTAATGTGGGTCACATGGGTCTGCAGCCCATAGGTTTTAATCATCGCCAGCTGGTCAGCCGTAAAGTCAGCTCCCGCCTTGAGCAGATGCACTGGCTGCTGGGGGAGGCCATCTGAGCCAGATGCCAGCTTGGCGAGGGCCTTGAGCAGCGTAGCAATATTTTTGCGAGGCTGGCTTGAGCCCACATTCAACAGATAAAACCGACCCGGCGGAATGTCGTATTGTTGCAGCACAGGTTCAGCCGCATCCGCTGGCAGGCTATGAAAAACCGATTCAACCGCGTTGTGCACCACCGTAAGATTCTGGGTTGAAATGTGCAGAAGATTTTTGACATCTTTAGCCGTATGGGCCGAAACCGTCACCACATGATCCGCCGCCCGCAGCCCCTTAACCGAATAGTTCCATAGGGCCGAACTCACCATGGGCATGGCCGCCTGGTGGTTGGCATTATCAGGCTGTAGGAGATTAATCAGATCGTGGCAGGTGGTGACCACCGCCGCCGGGTGTGATTTGAGCCCGTAGGCCAAATGCCCGTCACTGTGATCAATAATATGAAAAATGTCCGCGTCCTCATGTTTGAGACTTTGAGGATAGTGCCAATACTGTTCAACGTATTTGCCCAGCTTTTGGACCAGTTTATTGTTCGAATGCCCCCTTAGCCGTGGCTCTCGTTCAACAATCTCCCAATCGGGACGGACGGCTCTGAGTCCACCAATTAAACCATTGGCATAGACATCCATACTAAAGGATGTCTCTGGGGCTCTACGAACGATGACAATACGCATAATTAGGAATGAGAATTCAATGAGGTTCTCTTTTTTGGCGTACAGGCGTTCCATGGAACGCCTCTGCAGGTAAAATTCTGGCTATTAAAAATCCTTAGCCTGTGGGAAATGAACCTACGCAGCCTTGAGAATACTGCGCCAAAGAGAGATGGACCGTTCGGCAATGCGCTGATGGCTGTAATGCTGGGCCACTCTGTCCAGGCTGTACTGCGCCATTTCCTGCCACCAGTCTCGATCTTGAATAAACCGAGCTAAGATTTGGGTTAGTCCATGGGCGTCCCCTTCTGGAAAGACAAGCTCCGATCTGTCGATAACATTGGGAATCTCTCCGCAGGTCGACCCCACCACTGGAATCCCAATCGCCATGGCCTCAATCAACACGTGGCCAAACTGCTCTTTCCAGGTTGAGACCGTTCGAGACGGGAGTACCAAAAGGTCCATCTTGGCAATCTCCTGGGGCACCTGATCGTGGCTAACACCGCCTCTCCAGGTAATCATACCCTCAAGATCATAGTCCTGGGCCAGGGTTTGGAATGTCTCCATATCCGTCCCCGATCCACATATATAAAGGTGAAAATCATGTCCCTGCTGTCTTAAGAGATAGGCGGCCTCAATCAGAGTATCAATGCCTTTTTGATGGGCAATGCGCCCCACAAAACCAATCTGCAAGGGGGCCGTTTTAGATTCCTGCTGCCGTAGGGCAGGGGAGAATAAATCCACGTCTACACCCATCTGGGGCATAACTTCCACAGGCTTGGTATAGCCCCACTGTTTGATGATATCCGCACCTTCGTGATTACCCGAAATGATGCAGCGAGTATGCTTAAAGACAAACTGACGTAGCCAGCGGCGGGGGGCTGGCAGATGCCGATCCATATTTTCCCAACTAAATAAAACAACCGGAATCTTAGACCGCCATGCCAGTAGTGAAACTTCAAAGGCGGTTAACGAAAAAACCTCTTCTTCAATCTGGATAATGTCGGGACGAAAATCGGCAATCGCCTTAGTAATGGCCCCCGGTGGATATAGATATGCCCCGGCTCGGCCCTCAAACCAGGTGGAGGCTGGATAGATGGTTAGCTGTGGGTAGGGGGTTTCCACCGTAAACCGTTTATCCCACTGGAGTGCTTTCCACTGCTGCGGGACCAGTAGCCCCACATCTGCGCCAGCATTTGCGATCGCTTCTAATTTGCCCTGGTTGACGCCAACAACATAGGTATGGCCCACAATCAAAACTCGGAGCCTGCGTGACCCGGTGGCCGTATGGTTTGACTCTTTGGCAGCAGCTCTGCCGGACTGTAGGATAATTGTTTGCTTGGTGGCTGAATTAGCGGTTGAAAAAGACATAGGTCTCTGTAGAATAACGGTGTTAGATGAAATAGGTTGGTAAAAGACGGCGGGCGGCGGTTTGGTCTAGGCGTACCTATGCGCTTTTTACGGACTCTTTTTTGATTGGTTCAGCCCCTGTTCCGGTGACCAGGGTCTTGAACACCGCAACAATTTGTTTCGCCCATTTGGGGCGAGACTGGCGATCAAATAGCCAAACGATGGCCGGTTTTGCCAACGGACGAGGCATTAAACCCACCCACAAAAACCAAGCGCTAAAGGCCATACATTTTTTCCAGCCGTATTGGGAATACACCCACAGGGAGCGGATCCCCTGATAGGCAAGTACAATAGCTCGATCGTCCTTGACCGGATGGGTTTGGGGCTCAAACTTTAGGGAGGCCAGCCGCGACCAGGCTCGCCCAAAGAAGCGCATGTACAGATCGTCTGGAACGCTGCAGCCAAGCTGGCGACCGTGGTCCTGGATCAGCTGGCAGCGTTGCAAGTCGTGACGGATAAAGCGATGGAAGCGATCGCTTGCAATCTCCGACATGGCCCACTGATTGCTGGTGTGAATCCGATAGGCACCAAGGGCGGTATCTACCGCTGCGACCTCACCGTAGAGGGGAACAAGGACCGAAAGATAGTCGTCGGAGGTGGTGTTAAATTCCGGGGGGATTGGCATAATCTGCTCTAACGCTTTACGGCTGAGGGCGTTACCGCTGGTCGGCACACCCACATAGGTACCTATGGTGAGTACTGACGGGCGCAGATTACCCCGATCGAGGGCATTTCCCTGGGGATAGGAAAACCCACGGAGATTACCGTCTGCATCAACAACATCCAAGCGGTAGTGAACCTTGGCCAGGCCAGGTCTCCAGCGCTCCACAATGTGCTCCACCGCATGGGGATACAGATAGTCATCAGCATCTAGAAAAAGAACGAGGTCGCCCTGGCTTGCCCCAAAGCCGCTATTAAATGCGGCCCCCTGTTTCCCATTTGTCTGATGTAAGACAGGAACGATCAGGTTTCCATAGCTGGCAATAATTTTTCGAGAGTCATCGGTGGAACAGTCATCAACCACAACGATCTCTAAGCGGGAATAGGTTTGATTGATGGCACTCTCAATGGCCTGGGAAATAAAGGAGGCATAGTTGTAGTTATTGATAACAATGCTTACTTTTGGGGTCATTATTACGGTTACCTCACTTGTGTTAACCACATGGACAGATCTTTTTGAATAAGCGTCTGCAGCTCGACAATGTCAGAGTGATAAAGGGTGCTTAAATGATGTCTAGTGGCAGATTCAAGGGATGGTTTTTTCCCCATGTTCCATTTTTTGATCCGTTTTGCCAGGTCACGGTACGCGCTCTTGGGGAATACAGACAAAAGAGTGTCCCGCAAAAAGTTTCCCCTAAATAATATTTTTTGTAGTAGCAGACTCTTGGGCATCCCAGAGACATTTTGTTTTTCAAGGTCTGGGATAAAATTCGGATCTACCTCCAGGAAATTAAAAATTTCCTGGAGAACTGAAACAGAGTCTTTACACAAATCATCAAACAAAATTATTTTTATTTGCTCTTTTCTAAATAGCTTTAAAAAGGGTTTAAGCTGTCTAGAATAAAAACCGGCTTCCTTGTAGTGCCAAAGATGGGCCCAATTGTCCCGAATCCTTTGCGTTTCCATCTGCAAGGATTCTTCAAAAGATAGGGTTTCATATCCTTCCCTGAGCAAATGGGTGTAGCATGAGAATGCTCGCTCAACCGGATTGCGTAAAACGACGATCAGTTTAACATCAGGAATATATTCCTTGATTAAAGAGGCTGCCCTCTCGCTGTATAAATAAAGTGGGGAAGCTTCACCAATGGCTGTTTCATCGGTGACGCCCTGGAACAGTTTTTTGTACTCTTCTAGGGTTGTCACTGAATCATAATTGATGGCTTGATCAGGGTTTTTAAAGTCAAGCTTCTGTCCCTCAAGAGCAAAAAACTTTGGCTCTTTGAGTATGGGCATAAATATCTGGGGATGCTGGCTCAGGTAGTAGTGAAGCGAACTTGTACCTGCTTTGGCAGCTCCAATAATTAGAAAGTTTGGAAACTTTTTCATACGGAATTTGCTCTTGAAATAACTTTAATCCTGATGGTCTATTGGTGTAGCCCAGGCCACAGGGAAAACTGAGTTCGGGTTTTTTGGGGACAGCTACTGGTTAATGGATTCTTTAAATCATTTCTACAAAAGAAAGCTTTATGGAGTAATAAAAAATCATAAAATTCAATCTTATTTTGTTTATGAAATTTGTATTAGATAGATACTTTTTGATTAAGCTATGAATGCTTTTGTCTCCCGGCTTACTTTTTTTGGTTAGGCTAACCCCTTTTGCTAATAGTTTGTTGCTTAACTTTTCAAAATCAGGATCCTTGGCTCTAATCCAATAGCCGGTGGCAATAGATATTTCGGCTCCAATTTTTCGTCTATTAATAAAGTTAGTGGACGAATAAATATTTCTATGTAGTCTAAAAATACAAAGATTTCTCTCAGTCTGATAGCCAACACCTAGGCCGACCGCTAATAGCTTGATATAAAGATCGGAAATTGCAACACCCGAATTGCCTGGAACTTCAGGCATGGGAAATATTTTTTGGGCTAACGCTCTAGATAGACAAATATTGGAGGTTGCCGGTGCAAAATCAGGTGTTTGAGCCTGTCTGACTTCCTGTCTAAAGTCAATTTTTCGAGGAGATACTTTTGTGTTTTGCTCACAAATCTCCCTAAAAAATGCCGGCAGCCGTTTATCGACTAGTTGGTCGGACTGATAGGGGGTTGAACGGTGAAAAAACCAATCGATGGTATTGTCTTTATTGAAAACACTGACAACCTCTAAAACCTTGTCAGGCAGATAAATATCGTCCGCATCTAGTAGGCATATAATATCTCCACGGCTTTTGGCAAATCCGGCATTTAAGGCAGAGGCCTGACCGCCGTTTTCTTTTAATACTGGGGTGACTTTGTCTCCATAGCTACGAATGACGGCTGGGGAATTATCTTGGGATCCATCGTCGATAACGATGACCTCAATATTTTGATAGGTCTGATTTAAGGCACTGTCGACGGCCTGACTTAAAAATGAGCCATAGTTGTAGTTGTTGATCAATATGCTAACTAAAGGAGTTGCTTCACTCATGGCTGATAATTGGCTTAAACGACTAAACGATCCCGTAGACCTTAAAACAGGCAATCTCTTTTTGGAGCAAACTTTGGTTGCCATCAGCCTCGTTCAGATACCCCACCTCCAAACTGCAGCCGCGTTCTTTCTTTGATGACGGCTAATCTGATGCGCAGGGTTACCATTAAGTATTGAAGTCTGCGGCTGTTAGTTTGCAGCCTTTTATCATTCCAGGTGCGGATAAAAAATCTGACGGGGGGCTTGATAAAATCAAGAAAGTCTAGCAGTAGCGCTATTTGTGACTTTTTTGTTGCCTTCAAGACGTCGTAACGTCCGCCGGTGATTCGAGTACAGCGTCTGTGGACATCTTCCCAGGTGTTTCTAGTTGGATGCTTGACCCGTGCATTTTCTGCATAGAGCTGTCGATAGCCTGCTTTAAATACGCGCTGGCCCCACTGCTTGTCTCCACCGGATTTGAGAGCCTTGTCAAAATTTCCTACTGTCTTGATGACATGGCTAAATGTAAACAGATTAGCGGTAACACCGAAATGGCCATTGGCTATAAACTGATCTTGAGGAAACCCTAGTTCCATCATCTCATACAGTTCAAAGGGGTTAGGGTTGTTTGCATCTTGAGCCACCAGATCGATGTGGCCAGCGACCAGCCCAACGTTGGGCTGACTGAGCAGCTTGATCACGCCATGCTCTAACCAGGTGGGGGTGGGCATGCAGTCCGCATCTGTAAAGGCAATAATGTCTCCTTTGGCGATGGACAGACCGCGGTTGCGGGCAATGTACGATCCGGGCTGTGGCTCATGGACCAGCGTTGCCTGCTCAAATCTATTGACAACGAGGCTGACGTCCTCCTGGGAGTTGTTGTCGACGACGATGATTTCGTAGCACTGTTTAGGATATGTTTGCTTTGTCAGGGCCAGCAAACAAATTTCCAACGACTTATTGTCATTGAAGACAGGAATAATAATAGAGACAGCTGGAGTCTGACTGGGACAAATACTCATGATGTTAGTTGATAAGTCTTGAAGTAAAGACGTAGATTTACCCATGCCCTGGCCAGCCGTAGCCGAATGTAAATATAGACGACGGCAATTCGATTTTGGAGACTGGCAATTTCGCTATTCTTTAAAATCTCCAGTAGATATCGGATCGGTGGTTTAGCATCAAAAAGCACCTCCTTTAGAAACTGCAAAGGCGGAGTCTTTGCCCTATTGTTTTTCTTAAAATTACCTTCGTAAACTCGGCATAGTTTTTTATTTAGCTGCTCAAAATCAGTGCGGGCGGGATGGGAAATTGCCACATCAGCTCCGTAGATTTGGGGATAACCGGCGGAATACACGCGCTCTCCCCATTCGCGATCGCCACCGGATTTTAAGGCTGCATTAAAGGGACCGACAGCAGCCAGCACCTGGGGTGTGGTAAACAGATTGGCCGTGGCACCAAAGTGGGCGTCTTTGACATACTTTTCCTGCTGAAGAAAGTGCAGGCTGTCGTATAGTTCTGCCGGTGTGGGATTGCTGGGATTTTGGAAGGAGAAGTTGATACAGCCTGCAACAAATCCACAGTTGGGGTGACTGCTGATGTGGGCAGCTCCTTTTTCGATCCAGTTGGGGGCAGGGGCGCAGTCTGAGTCGGTAAAGCCGATAATGTCACCCTGGGCCATCGTTAACCCCTTATTGCGCGCACAGTAGGAGCCGGGGGTCGCTTCATAGGCGTACTTGGCCTGGGAAAACTGTTCCACAGCGGGCTTTAATTTGTCTGTGGAGTTGTTGTCAACCACAATGACTTCGTAGCGATGTTTAGGATAGGTCTGAGACTCTAGCAGCGTCAGACAGTGCTGCAGACGACGAAGGTCATTGTAGACAGGAATAATAATGGTTACAAACGGGATTATCGGCTGTTGTTTCATACTGTCTCTGTGGTTCTCCACTTCTGTAGGAAACCTGATATCTTTCTAGCGGTAAAGCCAAAATCGTGGCGTACCCTGAGCATGACAGTCTGCCAAGATGCGTACTGTCTGGATGCCATTAGCAAAGCGATCCATTTTAGAAAATGCTGGCTACGATAGCATTGGGTGGCAAACTGAGCATATATTTGGGCACTGATGTCCTTTAAGGAAGGTTCAATTTCCCCATTGGCGATCAGGGGGTAATACTTTTTGAGGGTGCCGATGCGACTCTGTATTCTTAAATCGATATTTTTGGGCTCAATGGCCTGACCCTGGCTGTGTTTGCGGCGAATTGTTAGGGTTTTGCGGGTGAAGACAGGCTGATAACCTGCCATCAGCAGCCGAATATACAAATCCGTATCCTCAGCAAATCTCAGTGATTCATTAAACAGACCCACCTGATCAAACGCTTGTCGATGCACCACGACCGCTGAGGGGGTGTGTATAAAGCTTCCCGCTGCTAACAGGTGATGGAGTAGAGAGGTGTAGTCTGGATGCTTTCCCTGGGGACGGTGGAGGCGAACATTTCGATCTGTTTCCCAGAGCCAGACATCGCTAACGGAAAAATGCGTTGGCTCCGGGCTGACCTGGTTGTTTAATGTATCCACCTGGGTTTTAAGATAGTCTGCCTCCCACAGATCGTCCGAATCTAGAAACGCAATATAGCGCCCCTGGGCGGCACAAATCCCTTTGTTGCGGGCGGCAGAGGGTCCACCGTTTTTAGAACAGGCAATCAGATAAATATCTGGATACTGCTCCCGTATGATGCTAGGCGTTCCATCTTGAGAATTGTCGTCTACAACTATAATTTCAACAGTGCCCCCAAAGGTTTGCTCCAGCACGCTGGCCAGAGCTTCTTTGAGCATGGCGATACGATTATAGGTGGGAATTATAACCGATACGTCAGGGGCAGGTGCAGTTGTTGATCTGGCTGAGAGTCTCATACGTTTTATGCCTAGGCTCGATTTAGTGCTGCTGTTTATACCTGTGAATTTGTTCAGGAAAATACTGGGTGATGATTTTGTGGCAATGCTGCCAAATTTTAGCGTCAACAAAATCTGGCTCTATCTCTTTTAGAGGCTCTATCTTGTTTGAATTTTGATTGCTGTGGGATGGTTCTATGGTTTTTCTGTCAACACCCAAAAAACCGGCAATTACAGGGATCGACGTATTTATTTCCGATGTTCGAATTAAGAGAGATCTGTATTTGGGCAAACTTAGAACCCGGCTGTAGTGATCGGCGTACTGATGTAGGTAGGTGTCGAGGGAGCACAGCCCATAGGCTTCTAGACAAGATTCTTCGGGTGCGTAGCCAGTATGACGGCTGGTCCAAAAAAAATCTCGGTACTGTTCCCAAGCCGGTGGGTGAAACTTGTGATGAAAATTTAGTCGTGATTCGAGCCAGGAATAGGGCTCTCGAATGGTGATAATAAATTTTGATGTTGGAAAACAATCCGCTAGGGTATGGCTGATATAGCCCAGCGGGTGGGCAGATTCTACTTCCAGGTTTAATCGTTGATCTCGCTCAATCAGTCGCCGTTGCAGCTCTGGTTGATCAATTGAATGGTTTAGCCAGTCAATGACCATCTGATTGGTTGCTTCTGTCTCTGGCTCATGGGCTGACCTGTAGCTGGTCTGCAGCATCTTTGCCAGGGAGGTAGATCCTGTTTTGGCGGCACCTACACAGTAAACGTTGAATCTTCTGGGTCGTAATCTTGAAATTTTTTCTTTGAGCTGTAGTGACAACATGCTTGATTTGGGGGAGGGGAGAAAGGGGAAAAGGGGAAGGGGGAAAGGGGAAGGGGGAAAGGGAAGAGGGAAAGGGGGGAGTTTATTTAAGTGGGACTTCCTGGGGGCTTAAATGTTGCCGAGGGCTACGTCTTTTCTAAAGTGGTCAACTTTTTCTTCAAGTCTGACCGTTAGCTGTTCGATTTTGGAGTCGTGGCTTAGACAGGGGGACGCGTCCTTGGTTAAATTCTTCATTGCCTTTGTGATTTTTTGGCGGGTAAAAAATTCTTTTACAGGCAGCCTTTTGCGGGGGGGTAAACCGCTGAGTACATGGGGAGCGTAGTCTAGGCCAACGGATTTGCACCAGTCCCACCATTTAAATTCAAAAATACTAGGACTGGTTTTGATGGGGATCCAGGGGACACGCAGGGCATCTGCCACAATGGCACCGTGCATGGCTTCGGTAATCAGTACTTCTGTTTGGCAAAGGGCGTTTAGAACCTGTTCTCTCTCCCACCGTGGGTCAATATAGCCGTATCCTGCCTGGCGGCAGATGGTTTGCCAGCCTTGTCCGTTTTTGTTGGCCTGATCGACGTGGGGCATATATGAAAACTTGTGGGTTTTCTGCCCGTGGGGTTTGAAGAGTCTTCTAATTAGGACGGCTCCATCGGTAATGGCAACCTCGGGGGATAGGCCAAGGGCCTTTGCTGATAGGGGACCCCTGAGACAGTAAACTTTCCAGTCATTACCGATGGTGGGTAGATTTTTGAGGGGGGTTTTGCCATAGCCAACGCCTGAGCTAAAGATGATAATTCTGTCGGCGTTGGCGGCGCGATCGTAAATGCGGTCGTTGATAATTGTGCCAATGCCAAAAAAGACTTTTTTGTCGTCCCCATCAAATGTATCTGGAAATAGCTCTCGCCATAGCCAGTTGTTTAGATCGTCGCCAAAGTTACCGCCGCTTTTTTTAAAGTAGTAGAGTTTCATGGATGATTTCAGGAATAATTTACTGGGAGCGTTGTTAGCTGGCTTTTCCCATCTCAAACTGCATTTGATGGTACTTCCAAAGCTTGCCTCGCTCCTGGAGCAGGTTTTGGTAGTTGCCTTGCTCGACGATGCGTCCTTTTTCTAGAACAACTACCTTGTCGGCGTTGGCGATGGTTGAGAGTCTGTGGGCGATCGCAATGACTGTACGACCCTTGGACAATCGCTCTAGGGATTCCTGGATCAGCCGTTCGGTGACTGAGTCTAGGGCGCTGGTGGCCTCATCCAAGATCAAAATTTCAGGATCTCTGAGCAGGGCGCGTGCGATCGCAATTCGCTGACGCTGCCCCCCAGATAGCCGTACTCCCCGTTCCCCCAGGACTGTGGCAAAACCATTGGGTAAATCTTGAATAAACTCCAGGGCATTAGCCAACCGTGCCGCCTCAATGATGTCAGTATCACTAGCATTTTCCATCCCATACACGATGTTCTCACCCACCGTTGCATTAAAGATAAACGTATCCTGGCTAACAATCGCCATCCGGTGCCGTAGCGAGTTGATTTTTAGCTCCCGCAGATCCACCCCATCAACAAGGATTTGCCCCCGGGTGGGATCGTAGAATCGAGAGATCAAATCCGCCAGGGTCGTTTTACCTGCACCAGAGGTGCCCACCAGGGCCGTTGTTTCCCCCCGCTTGATCGACAGGGTAATATCATGCAGGACAGGTTCACCCGGAACATAGGAAAAATCCACCGACACCAAGTCAATCGAACGCTGTAGCCGTTCAAAAAATCTCTGTCCGTCTTTAAAGTAGGGTTTATCCTCACGTTTAAGCAGCTCGGTCACCGCATGCAAGGCCCCTTGGGATGCGATAAACCCGACCCGAGTTCCATTTAAAGACGATACCAGCGGCGTTGTTCGAATCAGCACAAATAAAAACGTCAGCAGTTCTGCCGCTTTTAGCCGACCGGTGGAAATCAACAGGCTGTAAGAAACCACCACCATCCCCACCAGCAGGGTAATGCCCAATCCCTCGATGATCGGTTTTACCATGGCCGACAGCTTTGTTACCGCCAGCTGGGTGTTATAAATTTTCTGCGTAGCGGCGTAGTAGCGCTGGCGCTCAAACGTCTGGGTCCCCGATGCATGGACGGTACGAATACCGTTAATAAACGAAAGGGCGCTGGACGTAAACGTTTTATTAGCTTTGGGGACCTCAAAGCTAGCCTCCCTCACCTTGGCCGTCAAAGACGTCAGGCCAACAGACATCAGTCCAAATACGAGGGCCGAAATCAAGAACAGCTGCCAGGACAGCATCAACATCGCCACCAGATAGGCCAGTACCTTAGAGCCATGGACGATGGATATGGCCAGTACATTAAAAGCCTGCTGAACCTGGTTGACCTCTCCCCTAATGGTGCTGATCAGGGCCCCAGAACTAACGCTGGAATAAAAACTCAAATCAAAGCTTTCCAGCTGGTCAAAGATTCGGCGACGCAGGCGGTCCACCAGCTTTAAAGAAGACTTTTTAGAATAGACCTCACCCAAATAATCAAAGCTTGCCCGCAGCCAAACTCCAATGAGTAACAGCCCAGAAAGTCTGTAAATTCTTTCCGCCGCCGGAGCCTGGGTCGCTAGAAAAACTGTGTCAAACCAGGACACTCCGGTCTGAATCGGGGGCTCGTTTGGGTTGGTCAGTCCTTGCAAAAAAGATGCAATAAATCCAACCGTCATCCCTTCAAAGGCCGCTGCGGTAAATGCAAAGAAGATCGCTAAAAAAACAAGCCCACGAAAATATTTAAACTCTTGGAGAATAAGATAATTTTCTCGCCAAAACTGGGTTGTTTTAAGCAGCGTGCCAAAAATGCCAGGTAGCTTTAATTTCATGCGGTGTATAGCTGTGATAAACGATGTTTAGCCCATCAGGCCCGAGTCTGTCGTGCTCATATGGTTTTACATGCTCCCTGACATCAATCGGGGTGCTAGGTTAGCCTATACCGGATGGTGTCGAGGCCGATGGATTCTAGACCAGTAAAAAGAAGGCCCACACATCCTTGCCCTAGCTTGTCAAATCTTTTTGAAAGCGTTGTTTGAAGGGTAGCCGATGGCTGCTATCTTCTTCCCCGGTGCTCCATGGCGATATTTTTGTGAGTGGGTCTAAAGTTGGACGGCTCTAGCCCCAGGTACACCTTAACCAGCTGTTTAGAGGCCAACCACAAAAATAGGGGGATTGTTTTTGCATACCGTTTCCACAGCCTGCGGGGCTCTTGTAGCAAACGATACAGCCATTCTAGACCGCTCTTTCTAACCCAGGCAGGAGCCCACTTTTGTGCTCCTGCAAAAACCGGAAAGACCCCACCGATACCGATCATGACCGCATTGATCTTATTTTTGTGGGCGGTCATCCAGCGTTCCTGTTTTGGACAGCCCAGTGATACTAATACAATACCGGCCCCACTGTTGTTAAGCCGGTGAATCAGGGCCTCATCTTCTTCATAGGTCAAGGGTCGAAAGGGTAAATCCTCCATGCCCGCTATGGGCAGGTCAGGAAACTCCCGATTTAGCCGCTGCTGCATCCTATCTAATATCGCTGGTGTGGATCCCAAAAAGAACAGACTCACGTTCTTTTGGGTCGCTTTGTGGCAAAGGCTCAATAAAATATCCATACCGGCCACCCGATCCTGTCGCCGATTGCTAATCCAGCTAGTTAACCAGACCAAAGGCATACCATCGGGGGTTAGCATGTCAGCCCTGTGCAATATGCTAGCAAAGCCCCTGTGGTGCTTTGCCTCGATCAGCATATGGACATTGGCCACACAGATAACCTTGCTAAGGCGTTGCTGCGCCCAGCCTAGCATGGTGTCGATCTGGGTCTCAAATGACTCGGCTGTGACGGGGAATCCTATGACACTCTGGGTTTTAAGCTTTACGAGCTTTTTTCGCAGGGCAACGGACGTCGACCCAATCGAATACAACATGATAATTTTTGGATTTGTTGAGGTCAGTTAACAAAAAGACTTAAGCCTGAAACGTAATTACGTAAGTCGCGTGGACCGATCAAAGCCCTATAATGTAAAACTACATCGCTACGTAACAAGCCTTTCTGTTGCCGAGAAAAAATGGCGAAGTCCAAAAGAACTCCTGCAAAGCGTTTTGACACCAGTTGCTGTGTCTGATTTTGTGAGTTATAAGACTCTTATTCTGCGTAAGGCTCTCAAGCCAGGATAGAAACACACAGAATAATTCTCCGCGCCATCACTACAAATAACCTCAAAGAGTGCCTATGGGCACTTTCCCAAAAAGTAAGATTGAGGAATATGGAAACACATTAATACTCTTTTAGGGTGTGACAGATTTGAGATTGGATATAGCTATCTAACTGTCAAAGTTAACCTGCTTTATGGGGACCAAAATCTTATCTGTGGAAGTCGTTGAACGGTAGACGCATGTTCTAGGAATGTAACGGTAATGCACTTCCGTGATAAATTCATGAACACCCTTTACGACTTCATGAATGCCCTTTTCTTGGGGTCAGTATAAACAAATATTTCAGGTTTGTCATTATCAACTGTGAGAATCTACCCAAGTTATTGAGAAGTTCATCGCAACTTTATTTTTAGTCTCCATTGGGAGGCGATATGCTGTTCTTTTTCCTGTACGTCAACAACGGCTAATGGTGTTTATCTACGGGCGATTTGCGGCTGCAATGGCCCAAGAAAAATTATCAAATTCGGTTTGACTATTCTAAAAATGAACGGATTGGTATCGGTCAGCTGTGAAAACCTATAAACCTAAAGACTTAATATTTGTGGTCTTTACTCAGTGTGTTCGAAGCTTGTGCGTTTACTTCCCACATTGCGGACCTACTCAATTATGTCAAACCGTTATTTATCTCAATCAGGACCGACGCTGGCCTGGATCATCCTATGCCTGGTTGGGATCTCTTCCCCGGCTGCAAACGCTCAGGTTCCTCCACTACCGGCCCGTAGCGCTGCTTCCACTGCTCCAGCTGAAACGGCCTATACCCTGGGGGCGGGGGATGTTATCCAGGTCACTATATTTAAGGTGCCGCAATACAGTGGCGAGGGTGAAGTATCCGTAGATGGAACGCTGAATCTGTCTTTGATCGGCCCGGTCAATGTGGCCGGTTTGACTATAGAAGAGGCGACTGCGCTCCTTTCTAGCCGGTATGCTCAATATTTAAAGCGGCCCCTGGTCACCCTTGGTTTACTAAACCGTCGCCCGTTGCAGGTGGGCATTTCCGGGGAAATCAACCAGCCCGGTGCCTATACCCTCACCCAAACAGAGACCCAGGCACCCCGTCTAACACAGCTGCTAGAAACAGCCGGGGGTGTGACCCAGGTGGCCGATATTCAGCAAATACAGATTCAACGGCCGGGGCGCGACGGCACCCAGCTGCTCACCGTTGATCTTTGGCGACTGTTGGAGACCGGTAACTCTCAGTACGATATTTCCCTAAGGGATGGAGATTCCGTGTTTATCCCCACCGGGCGGATCTCATTGGAAGATGCCGCCCTTTTAGCCGATTCTAGTTTTGCCGCTAGCGTCAGCGAGCCGATCAACGTGGCCGTGGTGGGAGAAGTTTATCGACCCGGTCCCTACACCCTCCAGGGTGGTTTTGCCAGTACTCGAGATGCGGGGGTGCCAGGTGCATCGGCTAACTCCGGTACACCGACCACCGTGACTAGAGCCCTGCAGGTGGCCGGGGGCATCCGACCACTGGCCAATATTAGAGAGGTCCAGGTTGTTCGACCGACCCGGTCTGGAACCCCCCAGATCATTGATGTCAATCTGTGGGACCTGCTGGAAGTCGGTGATGTGTATCAAGACGTGGTGCTGCAGGCGGGGGACACCATTGTTGTGCCAACGGCAACGGCGTTGGATGCAACAGAGGTGCCCACCGTGGCATCGGCTAGCTTTTCACCTAATATTATTCGCGTCAATGTGGTGGGTGAAGTGGAACGCTCAGGTGTTATTGAGCTGGCCCCCAACACATCCCTCAGTCAGGCGATCTTAGCGGCTGGCGGGTTTAACACCCGAGCCAAGGAGAGCGAAGCCGAACTGATCCGTCTCAACCCTGATGGCACGGTTATTCGCCAGACGATTCCGGTTGACTTTGCCCAGGCAATCAGCGAGGAGAACAATCCCCTGTTACAAAATAATGATGTTGTAATTGTTAAACCATCTGCCATCACACGCATTAGTGATGACATTGGTTCTGTCCTGAGGCCAGTTGGACAAGTGATCACCAACATCTTCTCTCCCCTGCGATTTCTCAACATATTTGACTAGTGGCGGTAACTATCTATCGAGCCCGCTGTCACCGACTTCTATTTCTTATCCCCTAACCTATGAGAGCTGACACTGTATTACCCTCCTACAACGGGTCAACCAATGGGAAAACCAATGGGCCAGCCCAAGACCAGTTTTTGGTAGAAGACCAGGGTGGTTTTAATGTTGGCGCATTGATCAAGACGCTGCAGCGTAAGTGGTGGATAATCGCTGGCATCACGGTGGTGACGACAGGACTATCCGCTGTCAAAGTGCTCAATGAAAAGCCCATTTACACCGATACCTTTGAGATCCTGGCTCAGGATCAAAGTACTGAGACGGAAGTGATTTCAAATGTTCCAGAAACCTTAGCTAGCCAAGAGCAGGTGACCGTCAATAGGGACTTGCTCAAAATTTTGACAGGTCCAAAGGTTTTACAGCCCGTTGTGGAGGGGGTGCGCGATCGCTATCCTGACTACTGCCCCCCCGTGTCGACAAACCCAGACCTGGTGGAGGCTAGCTACGATCCCTGCTATCAAGTTTTAGCCGATCGCCTGCGGGTCAATACCCTTGGAAAAGATTCAGATATTCTCCAGGTGACGTTTCAAGACCTCGATCCGCAGGTTGTTCAAGTAGTGTTGACGTTGGTGTCTGAGGCTTATCTCACCTATAGTTTAGAGTCAAAGCAGGCTGATATTCGCCGTGCCCTTGAATTTGTTCAACAAAAACTGCCCGACCTGGAGAATAAGGTAGATTCGCTGCAGGATCAGCTGCAGGCGCTCCGACTAAACTACGATCTGATTGATCCTGAGTCGCGAGGGGCTCAGCTGTCGGGACAGGTAACAGCCTTTTCCCAGCAGCAACTTGATCTACAAATAGAGCTAGAGCAAAACCGGGCTACCTATGAAAATCTGCGTAGTCAGCTCAGCGGGCCACAGGAGCAGGCATCTTCGTCGGCCTTGGCCCAAAATCCTAGATATCAAACACTATTGGATACTCTGCTCGCACTCGATACGGAGATTGCCGAGGCATCCACGCTCTATCTTGATGCCAGTCCTGATATGGAGGTCTTAAAAGAGCAGCGGCGTAATGTACTGACGCTGCTAGAACAGCAGGGAGCCCAGTCCCAGCGCGACTTGGTCAGCCAAATGCAGGCGCTAGAGACCCAGGAGGGCTCTTTAAATCGGACACTGCAGGGGCTGAGTGTGGATGTCGATGAGCTATCGGATATCTCCAGACGGTATGTGGATATTCAACGGGGGCTAGACATTGAGACAGAAAATCTAAATCAGTTTTTAGCTAAGCAGGCGGCCCTGGAAATTGATGCGGCCCAGAGAGAGATTCCCTGGGAGGTGGTGACACCGCCAACGAATCCCACCCCCCAGGCGATCAGCCTTTTGCAAAATTTGTTGCTGGGTGGCACCCTGGGGCTGCTGCTGGGGGCTGCCATCGTGCTGTTGTTGGATAGATCGACCGGGGTTCTCTACTCAGAGCAAGATATTCAGCGGGCGATGAAGCTGCCGATCCTAGGGAAGATTCCCGATGCTGACGCGGTTGAACAGACCATCTTTGCATCAGCCCACAGCCTGCAGCTAGCCAACGGGGCAGCGGATACCGGCCATGGCAGCTTGAACGGTGCAATGAACGACCTACCCGCTCACGATCCGTTTATGGAGGCGTTTCGGTCGCTTTATACCAACCTCAGACTCAATAGCGTAGACCAGCTTCAGTCGGTGGTGGTGAGTTCTGTGATGGATGACGAGGGTAAATCCGTGACGGCGATCCACCTGGCTAAGGCCGCCGCTTTGCTGGGGCAGCGGGTGCTGCTGGTGGATACCAACCTGCGCGATCCCAAAATCCACGACTATCTCGATTTGCCCAATGACTACGGTCTCACAGAGCTGGCCTTAAATGACGCTAGCGCCCTGGCTAAAAATACGTTTTTACACGAGATCAGTAACGGACTGATGGTACTCTGCGCTGGCCAAAAATGTCATGACGCCGGTCATACCCTAACCTCTAAGCGGGTTCAGCGGATTATTCAACAGCTCAAAACAAAATTTGACCTGATTGTGTTTGATACGCCGTCGCTGCTGGGTCAGACGGATGCTTACCTGGTGGCGGAACAGGTAGACGGTATGCTGATTGTGGCTCGCCCCGGTCAGATTAAACAACAAAGTCTAGACCAGGCCATGGGCCAGATTCGCATTGCTAATATCAATGTCTTTGGTCTGGCTATTCGTGAGAGTTGAGCCTAGGGACTGAGGGCTTGTTAAAAATTAAGCTCATGGTTTAATCCTGATGATTGTGCCTAACAGAGAATGGAACAACTTCTGCTTTTAGGATTTTGACGCAGCGCGCAAAATCCTAAACCGCCTCACCAACCGTCCAAATACCCTGCTATTAGGGATAGCATGAAAGGTTTTCCGTCAGGTTGTAGGGCGGCGGAACGCCCTGCCCATGGGAAGCCCCGTTGGCGATTTGGGATAGCGCCTATGCTTCCGAAAGGGGAACTCGGCGGGACCCCACGCAGCGGGTTTTGCAAATGGCCAACCCCTCAAGATCCATAGGCAAGAACAGATCAACTTTTGTAACGACTCCTTAGCCGTTAGTTGAGCACCTGTTGAAGCTCGTTGAGTTTGGCTTGGGCCTGTTGTTGAAGCTGTTGCGCTTCGGCTGAGACGGTGGTGCCTTCTGGCACTAGTGCTAGCTGATCGATAACTTCCTGTAGCTGTGCCTGCAGACCGCTAATTTCACCTGCTTCAAATCTGTCAATCAGCTGAACGACCTCGCTGCGGGTAGACCTGAGTGTGTCTGTGGCTGTTTGCTCCTGGCGTTTTCGGGTTTCGATTTGTTGTTTATTGACAAGATAGTTGGCTTTTAGTTTTTGGGCCTCAATGTAGCCGGGACTGACCTCGGGAACCTTGTCCAGGGCATTGATGGCCTCTTGCCAGAGACCCTCAGCCTGGTTCCAGGTGTCGGCTGTGTGGGGCGGTCCTTGAACAATTTCTGATGCCCGCATGCCAAAGTTTTTGGCAACGGTGACAAAGTCATTGGACTGTTGCACATCGGCTGTGGTGCCAGCTAAACTGCCGTAGTCCCGCTGAAATGCAACTAAGCGGGTTTGGGCCTGGCCCCCGGCCAGGGTCTCGCGGGGAATTTCATTTAACTTGTCCATACCAGCCTGCCACGCGGCTAATGCCGCTGTTTTTTCTGCGGCGGTTTGCACGACTTCGTACTGTTCTCTGGCGGTTTCCACCGCTAGGGTGCTGGTATCTAACTGCTGGAGGGCGTTTTTTTCTTGAAAGATCTGTGCTTCCATGCGGCCAATCAGCTCGCGGGCATTGCGAAACTCGTCGAGGGTGAATCTCCAACCACAGCCAAAGAACTGACAGTAGCGCTGGGGATAGTAGCCAAGAAACCACACGGGCAGGCGATCTAGATGCTTTTGGGCCTGGACGGATTTTTCTTCACCGAGGTCAAAATCGGCGGCGCTGGTGGCGTTGTTGATCAGCTGATCGGCCTGCTCAGTGTAAATAATCACCTGGCGATAGTTGTGGTCCATGCGCATAAAGCTGGGTAGCAGCAGCATGGGGGCCGTTCTGGCGACGGGCCAACGCACCATCGGGTAGGGCAAGTTGACAAACCAGATCCCACCTGCGATCGCAACTACCCCAGCAGACAACCCCAGCAGCCACCTGGCAGGTCCAATAGCCGGGTTGGGTCGATTGAGCCTGGCCGCCTGTTTGAGGATGCGCTCATTAAACTCTGGAAAAATATCCTCAATGGCCTCCTTTAGCTCGGCGTAGGTGGCCGGGGGACCTTCTTGATCGCGCAGCTTGAGGAGCCGTTTGGCGACGATATTACGGCGTACTTGCTCAGCCGGTTTTCCCTGGCAGAGGCGTTTTAGCTCTGTGTCGAGGAGCGTGTAGGCGAGATCGCAAAGACGGGGCATGGCTATCAGCTACATCAGGAACGGTTATTTTCCTAGCGTAGCTCAGCTACCTCGCCCGGTCCCTAGACCAAGGGAGCAATCCTATACTCCTGGGCACACCCATTAAACATAGCGAGTCAGTCCAATGCGGTACCGCTGCTTTTTGGTGACCATGACATCGCCAATCTCCAGGCGGCCCTTTCCCCGAATAGCGACCAAATCCCCCGATTTCACCTGGTGGCTGGATTGGGAAATCGCTTTCCAATTGACCCGGACATCGCCCGTGGTAATCATATCCGCCATTTTGCTCCGGGACATGCCAAACCCCGCCGATGCCACCGCATCTAGCCGCATGGAGGCTTCCACGGTGGTCATTTCTTTTTTCTTGGGTTCGCGTACCCGCAGCTCGGACCAGTCAATGGGTTTAGTCTTCACCGGTACGGAGCGCACCTGGGTCAGGCTGACGGACAAAAAATCCACCAGCTCCGGCACCACAATCATTTGGGCACCGCGCTCCCCCAGCACGATGATGTCCCCCACCTTTTCTCGCACAATGCCGCTCCCCAACAGCGCCCCCAAAAAGTCGCGGTGGGTGGCCGTATCAAACAAAAAGTTGCCCGCTACGCTGAGCAGCGCCAACGGTATCGGCTGACCCTCTAACGGAATCTCGGACCGGGCGATGGTCAACCGCTGTCGTTCGGCCTGGGGGTAGCCGCCCTGGGCCTGGGTTTGAATATCGCTGAGGCGACCGAAGACCGCCTGGGCTTCGTAGAGTTCTGGCGGTGAGAGAAAATCGGTCGTGACCGGCTCCCACGTGCGAATGGCCTGGTCGGCCTGGTCAATCACACGGGTGAGGGTTTTGACATTTTCCGCCCCCTTGAGCAGATCGTCTTTGGGCAGCATAGGCATCGTAATGGGAGGGTTATCTTACATAGTAGGCGGTGTTTGGCCGTGCAAGTACTGAGTTTCTGTATATTTTATTGAGGCTGTTTCTTGTTGGTATGGATACAACCTGCCATGGCAGGGTAAATCGGGCCTATGTGGCCTCTCTTTTTTTATAAAGAGAGATCCGGACAGATCTGTGTCACCGTTTAAATCGGCACATGGGGGATTGGCGATAACAATAAACACGATATTTTGCGCGAAAACCATTTTTTATGATTGCTAGGGAGAGATCTTATTTTGATCTCTTTTAGAAGGCTAAAAGCCTTTCTGTAAAAGGCTTTTTCTTATTAAAGCCCTAGTAAATATTTTTTAAATAGTCTGGAATTGTTGACATTTTTTAGGCGAGTTCCTATGATTGCTGCAAGGGTAAATCGTCATGCAGAATCTGTTTGAATCGTTGTGTAAAAGCGAGGAAACACAAGGTTAACGTTTTTATCCTTACATCAGAGGCTAGTAACAGAGTAATCACAACAAAATCCTAAGAGTCGTATGATAGGGGATGCGATCGCGCTTTCCCTCATCTCAATTAAGTGTGTTCATAGAGATCCCTTGTCCCCCTTTCCCCACAGCTGAACGGGGTGGCCCGGTTAAATCCAGCCAATTTCACAATCTGAAATTTGGGTATCAAGGGAAATCCATCCGCCTTCAAAGAGTGACAGATGCCATCTTCAACCTAATTTTTTGAGAGCGCAGAACATGCAAAATAAGACATTTGAACAGGAAGTTCTAAAACTGACCAATGAATTTCGTCAGAAAAATGGCTTGAAGCCCCTGGTGCTTGACCAAAGCCTGGATCAAGCCGCCGATTTGCACAGCAAGAATATGGCGATTCAAGACTTTTTTAGCCACACGGGTAAAGATAGGTCCGCTCCCAAGGATCGAGCCCAACGTGCAGGTTATGAATCTGGATTTGTCGGAGAAAATATCGCCGCTGGTCAGCGCTCCGCCAAAGCAGTGGTCGATGGCTGGATCAGTAGCCCTGGCCACCGAGCCAATATGCTAAATTCCCAGTATAACGAGATTGGCATCGGTCATTATTTTTTAGAAAGGGATACCGGCAGCACCAACTATAACAACTATTGGACCCAGGTATTTGGCAAAGGCACCATTGAAGAACCTGCCCCAGGCCCCGCGCCCGCGCCAAAACCTGAGCCCAAGCCCGCGCCAAAACCCACCACGCCATCCGCAAACGATCGATCTGTTATTCAAGGAACCGATCGAGGTGACACCCTGGTGGGCAGCTCCAAAAGTCAGACCATTATTGGCAAAAACGGCAACGATGTGATTAAGGGCAAGGGAGGAAATGATAAAATCTCCGGCGACGGGGGCGCAGACCGGATCTGGGGAGAGTCGGGTGATGACCAACTGCGGGGTGGCCTCGGCAACGATCAGCTGCGGGGCGGCCTCGGCAATGACAAACTTTGGGGTGGCTCCGGTAATGACCAGCTCTGGGGCGGTTCCGGCCACGACCAGCTGCGCGGATATGCGGGTAGCGACCAGCTGCGGGGATACTCAGGCAACGACAAACTTTGGGGAGAATCGGGTAACGATCGCCTTTGGGGAGAATCCGGCAGTGACCAGCTGCGGGGTGGTTCCGGCAATGACCAGCTCTGGGGCGGTTCGGGCAACGATCTCCTGCTGGGTGAAACGGGGTCAGACCGGCTTTTTGGTGGAGATGGTAACGACCGATTACAAGGTGCCCAACGGAGTCGCTCAGCTGAGAAAGATGTGTTGACCGGGGGGAAAGGCCGTGATGTCTTTGTCCTGGGCGACAAAACTGGCAGCTTTTATGATGACGGTAAGTCAGCGTCGATGGGGCAATCAAACTATGCCCTCATCACCGACTTAAACATCGGTCAAGGCGATACTATCCAGCTGAGTGACAACCACAGCTATCGTTTGGGGTCGTCGCCACGGGGAGTCGCTAGCGGTCGAGCCCTGTTTATTGACAATGGCGCTGGCCAACAAGATGAGCTGATCGCAGTGATTCAAGGGTCAAGCGGTCTGAGCCTGAATAGCCGTACGTTTACTATGGTTTAATGCCGGTGGTCACGTTGTTGTGACTGGACGGGGTCGCTGAAAATTAACGGTTATGGCTCCAGATGTTTTTAGACCCTGGGGCCATAAGTCGAACCAATACTCAGATGTGTATGGATGCCGATGGGTTGCGCGCGATGACTTGCCCTGGTCTGAAAGTCGCAGGGCTAATAGGGTTAAAACCCACTGAAAGGGGTTGGTGGCTTGGGGGCGATCTCTGATGGCATTAACAATTGTGTTATTTTAGCGAACGGCACTCAAGCGCGAGGGGTGGTGATTCCGGCGTACGGCATAAGCCCATAGCATCTGGTATCCGCGCCATGGGCTGAGCAATATTACAGTCGCCTGGCGAGCAGACTGATCACCTCGTCGGGTTCCGGTGTTAATATCAGCCGCCGGTCGGGAATTTCGATCAGCGGGCTCCACTGGCTGGTTTCTGTATAGCGGAGATTGTGCAGCAGGTGGATGGTCTGGCGGATGGCGCTGGGGCGGCCCAGTAGGATA
>JBCDJC010000047.1:0-26872 GCA_038748225.1 Cyanobacteria bacterium P01_H01_bin.26
GACCACAGGGGCTGGGGCCAGCCTAATGACTGCATCGATTGGGAGATGCGATCGCAATGCCGCTGCCAGTCAGTCAGGGGGTGCTCCAGACTGTTGTCATAGATCCGCAGTGTAGTAAATATGCTGGCCCCATAGGCCAAGACCGGATTGTTTGGAGCAATGGACATCTGCTCTTTTTCAAATAGCTGTCCTGCAAACCAGTACGGCATCGTCTGCGTATTTTTAGATAACTTAGGAGCGCTTTGGGGGCAACTGGACCTCCCAACCGTGACCCAATCTTAGAAGATTAGAAACATCGTGGAGAGGAGATTTGGAGTGCAAAAATCGACGATTCAGCTGGGGGAGTATGGGGCGACCTACCTAGACATGGGGGCGCAGGAAAATCCGGTGTTGTTATTCCTCCATGGATTTTTGGGGGAGAGCAGTTTGTGGTGCGCACTGATGGCGGTGCTAGCCAACCGCTACCGCTGTGTTGCATTAGATCTGCTTGGGTTTGGAGGGTCCTCCAAACCCAAGCTAAAGTACACCATCTGGCATCAAACAGCGTTTTTAGGTGAGTTTATGACCGCCCTAAACTTAAACGATGTCACATTAGTGGGCCATTCCTACGGTGGCTGGACCAGCGCTGCCTATGCGATTGAACAAGCAGCGGCCACCCCATCTAGACTCCACAGGCTGGTTCTGATTGCACCTGCGGGAATTCGAGATGATAGCTTTGTCGGACGCTACGACTACATGCGCCCAATTTTGTGGGAAACGCCCGTCGTAGACTGGGTGTTGACGGGTCTTAAACCCATTGCCACCCTGACCGGTCAGCAAAAAGTTTACGATCAAGTAGCCATGGCGCGGCGGGAGTTTGGCAAACAGCCCGTGGCTAAATCCTTTATTGTCGATCGTTTACGCCCAGAGGATGCCATCGACACGGTTGAGCAAGCTATCCATAAAATTGCTGTCCCTACCCTGGTGATTGCGGGGGGCCAGGATACGACTATTCCCCTCTGGCACTGTGAAACCTATGGTCAGGGTGTGCCAGGGGCAACGCTTGAGGTGCTACCTGAGGCGGATCATGATTTAATTCGGACGGATTGCGATCGCATTGCCCCCCTCATCGACACCTTCATGGATACCCCGAGGTAGAGGCGTTCCATGGAACGCCTCTACCTCGGCGGCGGCTCGATCATGACGCGATATCTTTAACCAATTCCTTCAATCATGGGATGAAAGAAGAAGGCTAAACCGATAATAACGTAGGTCGCTAGCAAGAGCGTCCCTTCGAGCCAGTTAGAGCTGCCATCGCTGCTGATGGAGTTGGCAATCAAAATGGAAACCGCCACGGCGATTAACTGAAAATTATTAAAGTCCAGGTCCATGGGTTGACCCGTTAGCCATCCGGTAATGACTAGCACCGGGGCCACAAATAGAGCGATTTGCATACTGGACCCGACGGCCACCGACAGGGATAGGTCCATTTTATTTTTTAAGGCTACGGTGACAGCCGTCGCATGCTCTGCTGCGTTACCAATGATGGGTAGCAAGATGACGCCCGTAAACAGTTCAGACAGCCCCAGTTGTTTGGTGGCCACTTCTAAAGAGCCCACTAACCACTCAGACTCTACGGCCACCACCAGCGTAGCCACCAGCAGTACCCCGATCCATAGGGGCAAATTGGGCTCACCATGGTGCTCCTTTTCAATGCCTTCTTCCTCTGCTGTGCCCACATCGTAGAGATAGGCGTGGGTTTTCATGGAAAACAGTAGGGTGAGGCCGTATACCAAAATCAATACAATCGCCACGGCCACGGATAGACGTTGTAATGTCGGTTCAGTAATCGATGGAGAGGTAAAATCCACCGCCGTTGGAATGAGAATTGCAATCACTGCCAAATTCATTGATGACGCATTCATGCGGGCGATCACTGGCTGAAAATCTTGCTCTTTAAATTTGATGCCTCCTAGCAGCATGGATAGCCCCATTACTAGCAGCAGGTTGCCAATAATCGAGCCGGTAATGCTGGATTTGACCACATTGATCAGCCCGGCATTGAGGGCAATCAGCGCAATAATCAGTTCGGTTGCGTTACCAAAGGTGGCATTGAGCAGTCCCCCTAGGGATGGCCCCACCACCACGGCAATTTCTTCGGTGGCGCGGCCCATCCAGCCTGCTAGGGGGATGATGGCGATGGCCGCTGTGGCGAAGATCGGTAGCTCACCCCAATCCAAAAAATGGGCAGTGGCGGAAATAGGTACAAACACCAGCAGACCAAAGAAAATCAGATTTTTGATGGACATGGGGCATTAAAGCATTGTTAAGCATCATCAGATTACCCAAGCTGGACGACTAGTGGGGGATTATTTCCAACTATTCTTGGGATGAATTTTATATGAGTTGGCCAGGGATTTGAATTATCCAATGGGTAGACCTTTGCACAAATGACTTTCTAGGGAAGATAGATGATGGGTGCTCTAAAACTGATGTTGGCTGTTCTGGGTTCGCTAGTGCTGGCCCTAGCTGTGTTCTACTGGTGGGCAACAGCTGGTAGCTATCCTCAGGAAAACTACACAGATATTTTTACCTACGATGGTGAAACCGCTGACTCTGAGGGCAATACAGTTTCCCTCGTGTCTTACAACATCGGCTATCTGTCGGGGTTGACCAACAATCAGGCGGTGGAACGCTCCAAAACGCTGTTTGATGACAATTTGGCGGGTGCGATCTCAGCTCTCCGTCCCCTCAATGCCGATATCATCGCCTTTCAAGAAATTGATCTTGACTCCAAACGCTCCTATGGCGTCAATCAGGTGGATGCTCTGGCCAACGCCCTTGGCTTTGCCAAGGCTGGGCTAGCAATCAATTGGAATAAAAACTATGTTCCCTTTCCCTACTGGCCGATATCAGCCCATTTTGGCAAAATCATTTCGGGTCAGGCGGTGCTCAGTCGCTATCCGATTGCTGAGAATCAGCGCATCGTTTTAGACAAGGTGGCCAATCGTCCATTTTTTTACAATGCTGTCTATTTGGATCGCCTGGCCCAAGTCACTCAGCTCCAGGTTGGCAATCGCCCGTTGCTGGTCATTAATGTTCACTTAGAGGCGTTTGATAACCCAACTCGCTTTAGCCAAACCCGCGCCGTTCAAGAACTGGCCGAAACCTATGCCAGGGACTATCCGGTTTTACTGGTTGGTGATTTTAACAGCGCCCTCAATCGTCCTGAGGAAGGGGAGCGATCGATCGAAATTATGGCAGATTCCCAGATATTTGCCTCAGCTCTACCCAAAAGCCAATGGACCAGCCAGCCTACATATCCTTCGGACACTCCGGAGTATAAGCTCGATTATTTGTTTTATACCCCAGCCACCATCGAGCTGAACGATACTCGCGTTGTCACAGAAGCCGGGCAAGCGTCGGATCACCTGCCCCTGGTTGTAACGTTCACCTTGAAATGAGCGGTATCCCTACCCCATTGGATAGCAGGGATGCCCTGCCCATGCTTAACCCTTTAGATATCGATCACCCACTATCGATCATCCACTATGGAGCAGCTGAAGTATTTCCTAGGTCCCTTCGAGCTTTTTTCCGCAATTATTGGTGGTTCCCCCCTGATCTTGGCCGGGTTTCTGTTCTATAACCCGGTCGAAAGTTTAGCCGATCTAATACCGATGGTTCAAAACAGTGGGTCGGTTGCAATCTTAATCACCGTTCTATTTCTGAGCTACATCATCGGTGGCACTATCCAAGGACTCAGCTGGCTCTATTTTCTACGTCTGTGCAAGCTTTTTCAAAAAGATTATTTTTACTATGGCAATTTGCTCAGAAATCGGCAACAGCCTTTGAAACCCCATGGTCCCGGACAGCAACATTTTCCAGAGTTTGAAGAGCGCATGGTGCTGCAGCTACGGAACAAGGTTGGTATCCCCCACAAGCTAGATTGGATGGATAGTCGTCTTAAAGCCTTTCTGCGCGAGCGTAATAGCCCTTCGGTGGCCGCCGCAGAAACCCTGATTGCGTCTCACATTATGTATCGCAACCTATCCCTAGGTTGTTTGGTTCTAGGTATAGTCAACCTAATTAACGGTATTCGTTTAAGGGCAATAGAGCCTGTTTTAATCGGTTGCTTGGTAGGCTATACAGCCTATTTAATGTTCTTGCGGTCATTGAGTTTCAAACGATGGCACAATCGCACCCTAATTCTGGGTTTCTATTTTTTGGTGACTCGGGAATCAAACGGTGGAGCGGGTGAGTAGAGTCTGGTAACGTTGACAGGCGGCTACACCACAATACTCAGAAAAATGTTTGGCCTAGCGCTCCACACCTCCACACCTGAGTTGGGTATATCTATTAGTGATTTTGACGCTGTCGATCGTCACCAAACTTGGAACCTAGGCCGCGATCTGTCTAGCCAGCTCCATGGGTTACTCCAAGATTTTCTCGTGCCTCAGCACTGGCAGGATCTAGGATTTATCGCTGTGTGTATCGGGCCTGGAGGATTTACCGGTACTCGCATCGGTGTCGCCACTGCTCGTACCCTCGCCCAGCAGTTAGATGTACCTCTGTTTGGTATTTCTGCCCTGGCGGCAGTTGCTTACCAAACGGCTACAGCACGTTTGTCTAAGGTTGCTAAGGTTGACGCCGATCGATGCGACATCGCTGTTACCATGCCCGCTAAGCGGGGAGCTGTCTATGGTGGCATGTACCGCTGGGCAGGAGAAACGCTCGTTTCCACATTTGAGGATACCGTTTTGGCGGCTCGTGACTGGGAGCTAAAACAAGATCAGTGGCCCGAGCCAGTGGTTCAAGTACGTTTAGAAGCTGGGATGGGTCTCGCTAAAACCACTCCAGCTTTGCTAAAGCTAGGACACAGTCAGGCACAAACCGGTAGGGGGGCACCCTGGCGCGATGTGACTCCGTTCTACGGTCAACACCCCGTAAACGTCTAGCAATTCTAGTCCTGGTTTGTCTGGCTATCACGACGACCGATCTCATATATGCCGCTAACCATGCAAGCAATGAGGCCAAAGCTCAAGGTCCAGCTATGACCCAAACTAATATCTAGCAAATAGTTGCACAGACCCCCTGCCAACACAAACGGCACAATACTTCCAATCGAGGCATAAAGCTCCGCTGGCCCAGATGTTGTTTGTTGGCTTGAGGCGGCCAGCCAACCGACAGCCTGTTTCTCTAATGTATCTGTCAAACGCGCAACCAAGGGTGAAAGCATCAGGTAAAGCGCCAGAGCCCACAAAAAAACTCCAGAAATCCAAGCTGGATCAAAACTCATTGGGTAAAGCAAAATTGTTGATTACAAAGCCAGAAGCGCTAAGGCTGGGAGCCAGATTTGGTCAGCCTTTGTCTTAAGATTTATTCACAATATTAAGTTTAGACTAAACCATCCGGTGCATTCTGTCGTCTACTTTGCTGGGGTTGGATTTTTGCCTAGAGGCAATAGCACTGCATTTTTTAGCGTTTCACTACTATCGAAGTGCCCATCTCGACATAGCTGTACAGGTCTTCAATATCTTCATTTAGCATTCGTATACAGCCATGGGAAACCGCTTGCCCGATTAGATTTTCCTGGTTGGTTCCGTGAAAGCCAATTTGAGCCCCATTGACTGCTAAAAAACCAATCCAGCGGGACCCTAAAGGGTTATCCTGCCCTGCCTGGACCACTTCACCTGTGATGGGATGTTGCCATGTGGGATGCTCTCGCATTTGGGTCACGCTAAAGCTGCCTGTTGGGGTTTCCCATTCTGCCTTACCAATCGCCACCGGGTATTGTTTAACAATTTCACCATGTCGATAAACATCAACTTTTCGTGTGCTTAACTGCACCACAACCTGCACATCCGATTGGGGGATAATGCTAAGCACACGGGGGCGACGGCCGTTGGCCACCGAAATACGATGGCTTAAGTTACTCACCTCTTTGATGGGCTGAGCAGCGGCGACCTGCCAACCAAAAGGATCTTGCCACTCTAATAGAGCCAAGCCCAGGGCCGAACCAACGCACAAAAGGGCAAAACTGCCAGCTAAGGGATGTGAACCTTGCATTGTGGAGTGGGGTAGACGACGACTAAACGCTGACGCAAATGGCATATTAAATATTGTAACCATCCCCAGCTATTTTAAAGTTACGTTCTCGCTGGCAGGGGCTCTCAGACGGTTGCTGTTGGCCTTGTTACAATTGACATTGTTATTACTGTCTCAGCCATAACAACCAACCCATTCGTAAAGGCAAACTAGTGTGACTGTTAAACCAGCCTGGCTCAGAGTAAAAGCCCCCCAGTGGGAAAGAGTCGGTAATGTCAAAGGCATTTTGCAGGACCTCGCCCTCAATACGGTCTGTGAGGAAGCCTCTTGCCCCAACATCGGTGAGTGCTTTAATGCTGGAACGGCCACATTTTTGATTATGGGTCCAGCCTGCACCCGAGCCTGCCCCTATTGTGATATCGACTTTGAGAAAAAGCCCCAGGCCCTTGACCCGACAGAGCCGCTTCGGCTTGCAGAGGCGGTTCACCGGATGGGGCTTAACCACGTGGTGGTTACGTCAGTAAATCGGGATGACCTGCCCGATGGTGGTGCTAGTCAGTTTGTTCGCTGTATTGAGGAGACCCGGCGTCTCTCCCCCAGCACGACTATTGAGGTTTTGATTCCTGATCTGTGTGGCCATTGGGAGGCTCTGGCTACCATCCTGGCGGCGGCACCTGAGGTGCTGAACCACAATACGGAAACCATTCCTCGGCTATACAAGCGAGTGCGGCCCCAGGGGGACTATCAACGTAGTCTTGAACTTTTACAGCGCACCCGCGAGCTGGCGCCTTGGGCTTACACCAAATCGGGCATTATGGTCGGGTTGGGGGAAACCGATGAGGAAGTGCGTCAGGTGATGGCCGATCTGCGGGCTGTAGATTGTGACATTCTGACCATCGGTCAATATTTACAGCCTACGCAGAAACATTTGGGTGTACAGGACTTTGTCACGCCTGAGCAGTTTGACCAGTGGCGACAGGCTGGTGAAGCGATGGGATTTTTACAGGTTGTGTCATCCCCCCTGACGCGCAGCTCCTACCACGCGGCAGAGGTCAGACGGCTGATGGCTGAGTATCCTCGTTCTCGTCCTCAGCTGGCTTAAAAAGGTATCAGCCTATTTAAACTCTTCTAGCTGCGCGACCTGCAGCCAAATATTTGGCGTGGGAACCTGGCCAAACTTGACGAGGGCATAATCGTCGCGGATGTCTAGAATCTCCCCTTTTGTGTTGAAGATATAGGGGGGAAATCGGGTATCGCTGGCGCTAGCTTCCACGCTGTTTTCTAGTTTTTCGCGCACGACGCTGACAAAACTGCCCTTTTTAATAGCCATTGCTTAACCAAATAACTGCCCACTATTTTATCGTTCTTGGCTCATCTCTGACCCATTCCCCCGGGCCAGGCTATGTTTGGCAGCTGGGGCAATAGTGGGCTGAGCGTCCTGCCAGCTTAATTCGTTTGATGGGGGTACTACAGACGCGGCAGGGCTCGTTTTCGCGATCGTAGACCCAGGCTACGCCACCGTAGTTGCCGTTGGTGCCATGGATATCGCGAAAATCACTAAAGGTGGTACCGCCCGCTTCAATACTGTCGGTGAGAACTTTGCGGATGGCAACATGCAGGTGCCCTAGACGACGACGGGAGATGAGATCGCATCTGACTCTCGGACGAATACCGCTTAAAAAAAGCGCCTCATCGGCATAGATATTACCGATGCCAGCGACCATTGCCTGATCGAGCAAGGCATTTTTGACCGGTCGCTGTCTGCGTTCAAACCAGGTCTGCATATACGCGAGTGAAAATTGCTCGGCAAAGGGTTCGGGCCCTAATCGTTGCAGACCCGTCATAATGTCTGCGGGGCTATGGTCTGGAGGCACCCACCACAGACGGCCAAAGGTACGCTGGTCAACGTAGCGAAGTTCTTGATCGCCATCAAAAAAGAGCCGAACGCGACAGTGGGAGGAAACAGGCATCGACCGGTTCACCCACAGCAGCTGCCCTGTCATTCGCAAATGGGCACCTAGCCAACCGACCGACCGATCCTGCCGAGCTAAAACAGCCAGCAGATACTTGCCGCGGCGCTGCCACCCGGTCATCTCAGCCCCGATGATGGCTGATAGAAAGTCTTTAGTAGAAACGGGGTGGGCGATGCTGCGGTCTAACAGCACCTCCCCACCCCGAATAGGTTGATACAGAGTAACTCGACTGAGCCCTCGTCGGACGGTTTCTACCTCAGGAAGTTCTGGCAAGATAAAGTCAACAAACAACTTTGTTAATTCTACCAAGTCCATTTGGAGCAACGGCTCTACTTCACTTCCTTAAGTTCACTCTCAGCAAAATTATTGGTGTTGACACTAGCATAGTTAACTTTGTCAAATCGAACTACGACCGGATACTTAATGCCGCTCTGGTCAACAGATGCAACCGTGCCGACGTCTCGGTACCAATAAGACTCTTTACGCAGGATACGTACTTTAGATCCACGCTTAACCATGAATATTCCTCTCTTGTTCAAAGACGAGTGATTAATGCAAGCAGCAAGCTACCTGTTCACCACATTACTACTCCCCAGAGCTGAACTCACACCCTAGCCGTTTAAGAATTGTTGCATATCGCAGATTTTGGAAATATTTCTTAAACCCAAAAGGGACTGACCTATTGAGGTCAGTCCCTTTTGGGTTGTTATCGGGGGTAGGTTTTAGCAAGTATGACCTAAATGCCAGGGCTAGGTAGCTCGGGCAGCATGTTTAGGGTAGACACTGTCTCCGCTGGAGGGGGAGGGGCTTCTTCTGGTGCTGCCGCTGTCTGAGCCTCCGTTACCAGACGCTCTACTTCAATGCCGTTTTCTACCAAAATAACCCGAGGCTCAACCGAGCGGGTATCGATGCGCTTTACAAGCACGCGTCCTCCGGCAAGGGATTCACCCGTTCTGACATAGCGTTCCACATCGTTTGGTGCCTGCACAATGGCATAGGGGGAGCCGCCAATCTGCACGACGCCCGATACGCGCACGGCCCTAGCCGTGGTTGGTTGAGGAATCTCAGGCAGGGCTGCAATCTCTGGTGGACCTAGGGGGGACTGACGCGATTCTGGGCCAGCGGCATTGGCCGGTGTAGCACCGTTTGCTGTTGCCGGTGAAGCTGCTCCAGGCGAGGTTTGAACACCGCCAGCTCCAGCGGCCGTTTCCGCCTCAATTGGCTGAGGGGGAACTAGAGGAATAGTCAGGCCTGCAAAGGGATCGGTACGGGTACGTTCTACACCGATCGTGCGCTCATTTGGATCAGTAGACTGGATTAAGTCACGGGCAACCACCGTTGTGGGGGGATTGGGCGATGCTACTACCACACTGTCAGCATCACCCCCCTCAGGCAGGTTGGGCAGATCGCCTTCGGCTGTTTCTAAGGGTTGAACAACGGGGTCCGTCGGGGTAGTCGGCTCTTCGGCAACATCGCTGTTACGGTTAAAGAATCCACAACCGCTCAGGGAAATTGCCCCAGTTGTTATTAGCAATACCAGGAGCTGACGCTGCATTTTTCACCCTCCAAGAACCTTTGTTCGCAAAGTATAGAGCAAGTCTTACCGAATGCCTAGAGTTTAGGCAAAATCCGTTTCTTCATCTTCGCTGGGAACCATCAGATCCTGGAGTCGCTTCAGCCCACTCTTGACCCGGCGAGAAACGGTGACAGCACTGATACCCAAGCGCTCAGCTGTTTCCTTTTGGGTGAGGTCGTGGAGAAAGACAAATTCTAAAACTTCCCTCGTCCTACGTTCTAGCTGTGCCAATCCCTGCTGGAGTCGAATACGATCTTCCTGGGCTAGCTGAAAGCTGCGGTACTTTGGATCGGGGAGTAAATCACTCAGGGAGGCAGAGCCGCTGCCTTCTTCCTGAATGGGGGCGTCCAAGCTGAGCAACGAGCGATTGCGGCTGGCTAGCTTGACATCCTGCCATTCCTGCACGGTAATCTTGAGCTCGTCGGCGATTTCTTGGTCGGTCGGTTTGCGGTCTAGGGTCTCCTGCAGCTGCCGAATGACGCGGGCTGACTGGTGCTGTAGCGACTGCCACCGTCTTGGAATACGAACAATGGCGCTGCGATCGCGCAAATAGTGCTGAATTTCACCCCGAATGTAGGGAATAGCGAAGGAGCTAAAGGCGTACCCCTTAGACATGTCAAATCGCTCAATGGCTCGAATCAGTCCCAGACTGCCCACCTGCATCAAATCATCGAAGGTTTCATTGGAATGGTATAGCCAATGGTGAGCTTCTCGGCGAACCAAACCGAGATTCATTTTAACTAACTTATTACGCAGCTCTGGTGAACAGACCCTTTGATAATCATTCAGCAGCTCTAGAGTTTCACTTTTGAGCGCTTTGTTAAGTTTGGACGACATGGAGAACCCCTTTGACATGTATACGCTCAACCCTATGCCCACTGGTATGGATGCACTATTGAGTCAACGAAAAAACCTTTGAAAGCGTAACCTGGCCCTAAGCCACTACATCAGGTAATGACTCAATAGTGGACAATCAACCATGGAGAGCACAGTGATTGAAATCACAGCTCCTCATGCATCAGCTTTAGGTTACTCGGTAGGATCTTGCCTGAACAAGGCCGTATACACGGAAGTCCATGTCGAATCATGTAAGTAAACTTACGGTCAGCAGAAAATTCTTTACGGTGGCTTTATGTACCGTGTCTAGTCTTTAAAGCAAACAGGGCAGATGTTTTGAGAAACATCTGCCCTGTTCAAGCTTGCGCTGGTGTGCTTACTGGCCAGCCGACTGGCGGCGCAGCTTTCTATGCTTCTAAGGCTTCGATACGTCCGTAGAACAGACCCTGAACCTTAACATCAGAGGGCTCTGCGGTACCCATATCGGTATCAGAAGGCTGTTCACACTCAAACGTGCCGGCAATTTCGCCCGTAACGCTATCAACCTTCTCTACCTGGAGTGAAATACTGCCCTGGCCTACTTCAAAGGACTTCATATTTTCTTTTATGAGTTCTTCGGTATCGCCACCTGCCGGTAGTGCCACAGCCGTATCGTAACCGGTTGTTAAACCACGACCTTTGGGATCCAAAAAGTTGGAGGTGCGATAGGAGGGGACCCGATAGTCACCCACAAAGTCAGTGGATGAGGTAACAGCGCTTAGACCGGCCTGGGTCTTAGCAACTAAGCCTTTGATGGTAAATAGGAAAGGTACCTCTTCACCACCCGGCAGTAAGACAGTCACAGCTTGAAAGTCCATTCCGTCCTTTTCACGGAAGACCAGACTGCCATTATCACCAATTTCTAGCGCTCCTCGAACCTGGTCAAGACTGGACGTGTAGCGGGTTAAAGACTTGCCGGGAACAAACTCAGCCTCTCGGCGTTTGTTGCTAGGCTCTTCTTTAACAAAAAAGCTGGTGGGCTCCAAACATAGACCCGCAATCTGATAAGTTTGACCGTCTTCGATTGCAATCTCCCCACGGCGCACACTAGAAATCTGAGGACAGCTGTTAGCAAGCCCGGTATTTCTAATCTGATCATAGGTTAAGGGGGTGTCACCATCAGCACTAGGAGCATCGCTACAGGCTGTCAGAACACCCATACAGAGTGCTAGAAATGCAACGATTAGGGCACGATACCTCATGGTCAACCTCAAGCAAAAAAATACGTAAAAAATTGTCAGTGCTTACGAAACTGACTAGGGGCTGATGACGTTGCCTATATCCAAAGCTTTCTATTTCAAAAAGCTCTTTTGCTAAAGCTGACCGAAGCCGCCCTCAGGATAGCCAACTAACCTTCCCGAAAGTATTTTACACGGACAGGCCCCCGGTGGTGGCTGAAAATTGCCAAATCTGCTGTATTGGTTAGCATGATTGAGGGCTGGTACGGTACCGGCGAATCGCCTGATTTGGGCTACACTGTCTGCAGCGTCAGGTTTTTGGTGATACCAGGGTGAACGTACTTGATGGAATTGCACTACTCTTCAGATTCTTCCCGTGAGCAGGCTGCTGATATTAAGGAAATTCAATTGGCGGTGCAGGCTGCTGCTGATAAGAGAACGGGCGATTGTGCGGCCCTTTTACTACTGTTAAGACAGTTAGAAGAGCTCCATCGAGAGATTCGTGAGACCCTTTTCCAGGAATCGCTGCCGACCAATCGGCAGCGTTTATACTCCTTGCTCAAGGATATTGAGTTGAATGGTGGATGGCCCTATATTCAACGGGTAAAGCTTGCGGAGCTGCTAAAGTCGTTGGCTCCTCTGTCCCCATCTGACACCTCGGATGGATAGGTGTGGAAATAAAAATGCGGTTGATGGGTACCAAGGACAGTTAGTACATTCATCCGCACATCGGCGAGCATCTACACAAAGGGTGATACAATTTGCCAGCTTTTGAATGGCTAGGGGTGGCCAGCTGTTTAAGGGCTGACTCAACGGTTTGGTGTGCCCTTAAAACAGCTCACTATTTATTGGTTACTCATTGGGTTAGGTATGGCTAGTCTGTGGCGTTTGGGCAATATATGGAGCCAGTGTTTTTTGGTCGGGCTGTTGGCGGCCCTAGCGATCGCCCTGAGTCCTATGCCTGGAACCGCTCAAACCGCGGAACTGAACCGCTACTGTCAGTTGTCTCAGGCCGAGGTGGATGCTAAGGAATCCCTGCGTCAGCGGGCGGCTAGTGGAGATACGGTTGCGATCGCGCAGTATGGTGACCTGCTAAAGCGCCATGCCGATATGCTACAGTCCTGTCGACGACGCCAGTGGCCTCGGCAGCAGGCCATTTGGATGCGTCTGTATCCCTGCGATTTGCGACCCGGTGTGCTCGATGCCCTGATGGATCGGGTTGTTAATTTAGGCTACACCGAGGTCTATGTCGAGGTGTTTTACAACGGTCAGCTGTTGATTCCCAAGCGGGACAATCGCAGTGTCTGGCCCAGTGTGGTGCAGCAAAGCGGCTATGAAAATCGAGATCTGCTAGCAGAAGCGATCACAATAGGCCATAGGCGTGGTCTTAAGATGTACGCCTGGATGTTTACCATGAATTTTGGCTATTCCTATGGCCAGCGCCGCGATCGCCAGCAGGTATTAGCCCGTAACGGTGGCGGTGAAACCACCTCAGCGTTTGCCAGTCGCGGCGGCAGCAATAACCCCGAAGAGATTTTTATTGATCCCTACAGCTACCAAGCTCGAAACGACTATCGCCAGATGCTGCAGCTGGTGCTGCAGCGCCAGCCAGACGGCGTGCTCTTTGACTATATTCGCTATCCGCGCGGCCTTGGTAGCAACTCTGTTGCGGGCAATGTTGGCGATCTGTGGATCTACGGCAGTGCGGCCCAAAACTCATTACTTCAGAGAGCCTTAAATAATAAAGGTAGGGAGCTGATCCGGCAGTTTCTCGCCAAGGGATATCTCACGGACGGAGACATTGAGCAAGTAGACACACAGTTTTCCAATGAACCAGAACCGCTCTGGCAAAGTCGGCAGCTATCCGGCAGTACGAGCGAAGTCCCAGCCTCGGTGCGTCGTCCGGCTTTACAGTTGGAACTGTGGCGGTTGAGTGTTGCCCATGCGGCCCAGGGAGTCATTGACTTTCTCAATACAGCAGCTCAGCCCGTTAGACAGCAAAATATTCCTGCTGGAGTTGTCTTTTTCCCCAGTGCAAACCAGCCCGTTGGCACCCAGGGGTATGATTCTCGATTGCAACACTGGAATCGCTTTCCTCCATCCATGAGCTGGCATCCCATGGCATACAGTATCTGTGGTAGCACCCGCTGTATCGTGCAAGAAGTACAGACGGTCCTGCGTCAGAGTAATGCCGGCAATGTTCGTCCGGCTCTAGCTGGTGTATGGGGACGCTCCATTAACAATCGACCCTCCCTTGAAGCCCAGATGGATGCTATTCGGCAAGCGGCTCCAAACATTAGCTCAGTCAGTCATTTTGCCTATTCTTGGCAAGATCCAGAATTTGATCGCGTTAGAAAGTTTTGTGAGCTGCCTTGAGTTGTAATCCAGGGCTCAGCTGCTGGTCGTCGTGTCTGCCGATGTGTCTAATACCTCAGGCGTGAGAGTATTTCATGAAAGCTGGTGGGCTTTGCTCTCTTTGAGGACGAGCTGTCGTCAAACGTGTAAAAAACGAACAGCAGGTAAACGCCAACAGTGATAACCAGAGCCTGCCATAAACGCTGTCCCACCCTACTACCTCAAACGTTTGTAAGCGTTTAGCTTATGGGTGAGCTTCTAGACTTGTACTTGGCAATGTTACGTAAATGAAAGTGTCACATTGCGAACTCTGCTCTGCCGGTTGAATCCACAATCGGGCTTGGATAAAGCCCTGAATAAATCCTGAAAGCAGGGCACCGCAGCTCTTTCAAAGAGCTGCGGTGCCAAAAGGTAACGTAGTTTCAACGATACCAGTCGATCAAATCTAACCTATGGAACTATTCCACACCCTCGATCCGATTTTCTACTTCTTCGTAAAGTTCCTGCAGACGTTCGACATTTTCATCACTTGTTTCCCAATAGCCTCGGCCGTTGACTTCAAGTAATGTGGTCACCATGCGACGGAACGAGTTTGGATTCAGATCCATCAGGCGTTTACACATTTCCTCGTCCTGGATAAATGTGGTGTTGGTATCCTCATAAACCCAGTTATCAACTGCATCGGCGGTGGCCGACCAACCCATGGTGTTGACCAAACGATTGGATAGCTCACGCACCCCTTCATAGCCATTGGCGAGCATGCCCTCGTACCACTTGGGATTGAGCAGTTTGGTTCTAGAGTCTAGTCGAACGGTCTCCGATAGGGTCCGTACCTGGGCGTTAGCTGTAGTGGTGTCAGCCACAAACGAGGTAGGCTTCTTGCCGTCATCACGTAGCTGAGAAACAACCTTAGTTGGGTCAGAATCAAAATAGTGGGAAACATCGGTCAAAGAGATTTCCGAAGAATCTAGATTCTGAAAGGTCACATCGGCTGTCTTTAGGGATGCCTCAAATAAATCACGAGACTGATCCATGACACCGGGATTATCAGAATTAAAGGCAAAGGATTTCCGTTTGAGGTACATCTCCTGTAGTTCAGATTCCTCTTCCCAGCTGCTGTTTTCCACTGCTAGGTTCACATTGGCCGCATAGGAGCCAGATGCATTAGAGAAAATACGTGTAGCCGCTTCGCGCAGCGATAGACCCATTTCCTCAGCTTGCTTGAGAGCATGCTTACGAACAAAGTTCATCTCCAGGGGCTCGTCTGCTTCGGCTGCCATTTTCACGGCTCGATCAAGCAGCGCCATTTGGTTGACAAATAGATCGCGGAAGACACCCGAGCAGTTGATGACTACATCAATTCGAGGACGACCTAGCTCCTCTAGGGGAACAATCTCTAGCTTATTTACCCGACCGAGGGCATCCGGTACGGGCTTTACACCTACAAACCAAAGCATCTGAGCTAAAGATTCGCCATAGGTTTTGATATTGTCAGTTCCCCACAGCACGGACGCAATCGTTTCAGGATACTGTCCGCCATTGTCCTGACGCTGGCGCTCCAGCAGTCGGTCTACAACGACCTTGGCAGACTGCACTGCCGCAGTGGTTGGAATAGACTGGGGATCGAGGGCGTGAATATTTTTGCCAGTGGGCAACACATCCGGGTTACGGATGGGGTCGCCGCCAGGCCCAGGCAGCACGTACTCCCCATCTAACGCCTTTAGCAAAGAAGACAGCTCGTTATCGGCGACAACTTGCTTAAGACAGAACTGTAGATACTCAAAGAGAGGTTTGAGGGCGTCTTCATCCACATTGTTGTAACCAAGCCTGTGTAGCGCCTCTACCCAAGGATCTTTGCTTTTGCCAAGGTTAAGTATATTTAGCATGCTCTTGAGAGACACTCGCCCCTCATTGTCCAGCTGCTCATTGACAATGGCACCTACGGCCTCCCGAGTAGCTTCATTGATCTCGTACAAAAGCTGTACGTCATCTAAAACACCTAAATCACTCTTGTTGTAGATTTCGTCAATGTCGCGCTCTAGACTCTCTGCGATAATGCGCTGGAGACTCTTAAACCCTTCTTCTTCACGGTCGAGACCGGCGATATTGACCAGGGTGGCCACGGCCTCTTCGGCGGTGGGAGGTTTGCCAATAACATGGAGGCCGCAGGGAAGCAAGCGAGACTCGATTTCCATCAGCTTGATGTAAATCTTGCCCACCAGGGTGTCACGCTCTTCTTTATTAATTTCGCTGGCGTCTTCTATTTCAGGAAGTGTGACGTCGCGGTCTAAATTAACCTGACGTGCCTTTTCGATAATTGCATTGACAATAGAAACAGCGCGACCGCCTTCTTTTAGTCCCTGGTAAGAGCCAATGAGTTCGCTGAGCTCTTTTAAACCCTTATACAAGCCAGCATTCTCAGCGGGCGGCGTTAGATAGCTGATCGTTTCCGCATAGCCACGGCGCTTGGCGATGGTAGCCTCGGAAGGGTTGTTTGCTGCGTAGTAATACAGGTTGGGAATGCTGCCAATCAGGTTGTCGGGATAGCACTGTCCTGACATGCCCATTTGTTTTCCAGGCATAAACTCCAGCGATCCGTGGGTGCCAAAGTGCAGCACTGCATCCGCTTTCCAGATCTTTTCCAAAAACGTGTAGTAGGCTGCAAACCCATGGTGAGGGCTAGCGGAGCGGGAAAATAGCAGCCGCATGGGATCACCTTCGTAGCCAAAGGTGGGTTGCACACCAATAAACAGGTTGCCGTAAGTTTTACCGTACACCAGCAGGTTTTGACCATCGGTGTTGAGGTTGCCTGGCGGTGGCCCCCAGTTTTCCTCCAAGCGTTCGGAGTAGGGGGTGAGCTGCTCATACTCAGCCACTGACATGCGGTAGGCAATATTGAGTTCAGGACTGTTGTACTGGGCCTGGGCATCGTTGATCACCTCAAGCATGAGCGCTTCGGCCGAATCGGGCATGCCTTCAACGGTGTAGCCACCGGCCTTCATGTCTTCCATCGCCCGATAAATGGACCCAAAGACATTGAGATAGGCGGCTGTTCCTACATTTCCTTTGTCGGGGGGGAAGCTAAATACGGTGATAGCCAGCTTTTTCTCGGTCCGAGATAGACAGCGGAGATTAGCCCACTTAAGGGCGCGCTGGGAAATGGCAGCCACTCGATCCTGTAGGGTAATGGCGCGACCGGTCATGCCGTCACGGCCGGACACTACAATAGGCTCAATGGCCCCATCTAGCTCAGGGATAGCCATTTGCAGCGCCACCTGAATAGGATGCAGGCCGAGATCGCTGTCCTCCCACTCTTCGGTGGTTTGGAATACCAGCGGCAGGGCCACCATGTAGGGGCGGTTGAGCTTTTGTAGGGCCTCGATGGCCTTGGGGTGATCTTGGCGAGCAGGGCCACCCACCAGGGCAAAACCGGTCAGGGAGACAACCGCGTCAACCACGGGTGCTTGAGTGACTGGCTCGTAGAAATATTGCTCTACCGGTTTGGAAAAATCTAGCCCGCCCGCAAATACAGGAATTACCCGAGCGCCCAGGTATTCAAGTTCTTGAACCATAGATACGTAGTGGGCTTCGTCCCCGGTGACCAGGTGGGTACGCTGGAGCACCAGACCAACGCAGGGTGCCTTCTCTCGCTTATGGGAGGCGGGCAAATCCTGGCGAGAGCTGTACCAATTGAGATACTCTTTGATGTCCTCGTACATGTTGGGGGCTAACGGATGCCAGATACCCGTGTCGGGGTAGGTGACAGGCTCCTCATAGTCCATGTTTTTAGGAGCACCTTTGATGTCCTTATCGCCGAACATATAGCGGTCGGCCAGCATCAGCATAAAGTTCTCTAAGTTTTCAGGAGAGCCGCCCAGCCAATACTGGAAGCTGAGCATAAAGTTGCGGGCATCCTGAGCCTTATCTGAGGGCAAGTACTTTAGCACCTTTGGCAACGTGCGTAAAAGCTTGAGCATGGCATCTTCAAAGCTGCCGCCCTGTTTTTGGCGACGCTTTTTCATGAATTCGCCAATGGCGCTCTTGGACTGACCCAGCTGGGCCATGGAGAAACTGCCCATCTTATTCAGGCGCATCACCTGGGGCATCGATGGGAAGACAACGGCCACGTCAAGGTTGTCTCGGTGGGGGGTAACGGCGGCAACCACCTTTTCTGCCAGCTCTTCAATAAAGATTAGGGACGCGACAAAGACATTGGCCTCAGCAACGTCTTTTTTAAATGCTTCGTAGTTTTTGGTATTGCGTAGCTCTTCGATCAGATATCCGCTAATCTCTACGGCAATGTGGGGATTGTTAGCGTTGATAGACCTAATCGCCGCTGATAAAGCGCTTTGATACTGTGGCTCTAAGACAACGTAGACCACTTTCATTAAATACCGTTCGCCAAGGTTCTCGGGTGAGATATGTCTCACAGTGGGCTTGACGTGAGTGAACATGCAGTTTGACTCCTTGTTCAGTGTGTTCTCTCTTTGAATCGGGGGTGATGACTGCCGGTTGGTGTGTAAAACCAAAAATTGGTGTTGCTACCAGGCGGACTCATGGGGTGATCAATGGTGATCAAAAATTGATCCAGTAATCACAAAAGCGCGGGCAAAAAAAGCTTTACAAAAGTGCCTTGGCTACTGTATTGAGCAACATTCCATAACATCTGAATAGGTTTTGCAACCTACTGTGGTTGTATCAGAAAATCCCTGATGACTAGGGATACAGCTTTAGATGCGACACAATTTGACATATTGACTCTCCTATTTTGTAACGAATTCGTTACAAAATAGGAGAGTATTACTTCTGTCTATGCTTGAAATAAATTAAAAGAATACTGGTTGACAAATCCACAATCTTGTTAATTTGAAATTTCTTTTTTCATGGCGAGTTATTATTGGCTCATTTTGGCTGGCGATGCTTTGCCAACGTAACAATCTTCCATAAGATCTGAGAAACTTTCTTGGATCTTATGGAAGGCAGGCTATGCGGATTTTAGTAATGGGTGGTACGCGGTTTGTCGGGGTATATCTGACCCGGTTGCTGCTGGCGGCAGGGCACCAGGTGACGTTGGTGAATCGGGGGAATCGGCCTGCCCCTAGGGGGGTGGAGGTGGTGAGATGCGATCGCAAATCCCCCACAGACCTTAAGGCCGCCCTCGCTGGCAAAACCTTTGACGCCATCTATGACAACAACGGTCGTGAACTCAGCGATACCCAGCCTCTGGTTGAGCTATTTGGTGATACGGCGAAGCACTTTATCTACGTCAGCTCGGCGGGTGTCTATCTAAAAAGTGAACAGATGCCCCACATGGAGGGTGACCCCGTCGACCCCAACAGCCGCCACAAGGGCAAACACCACACCGAAGACTATCTGGTTCAGCAGGGTGTGCCCTTCACCTCGATTCGCCCTGTTTACATCTATGGTCCCCAAAACTATAACCCCCTCGAAAAATGGTTTTTTGACCGCATTAGCCATGGCAGGCCGTTGCCGATTCCTGGTAACGGTAAGGCCATTACCCAGCTGGGGCACTGTGGGGATCTAGCCCGCGCCATGGTGGCTGTCCTCGGTAACTCGGCTGCCATTGGGCAGATTTACAATGTTTCTGGAGCTCGCTACGTTACATTTGATGGCCTGGCCCAGGCCTGTGCCGAAGCCATGGGCCAGCCCGCACCCGATATTCGCCACTACGACCCGGCGCAGTTTGACTTTGGCAAACGCAAAGCCTTTCCCATGCGGGTGCAGCACTTTTTTGCCTCCATTGACAAAGCCCAAAAGGACTTGGCCTGGACGCCTCGCTACGGTCTGACGGATGGTCTCAAGGACGCCTACGATAATGACTACTCCCAGGCGGAGCAATCCGTTGACTTTGAATTAGATGAGCAGATTTTAGCCGCAATCTAGCCAACCCTAGGTTAGTCAGACCTTACAAACCGAAATCCAGGTTCGGTAACCCCCCCTTCAGAGAATCGCGCTGGATTAGCACTATAGTAATGAGCTTTCAAGCAATCCCTTTTAAGGTTCAGCTGAAAGCGACTGTTCAGCCGGAGCAATTGATATGGGAAAAGTAGTTGGAATTGATTTAGGGACTACGAACTCTGTAGTCGCCGTTATGGAAGGGGGAAAGCCCACTGTAATCGCAAACGCAGAGGGATTTCGCACCACGCCCTCCGTTGTGGCCTACGCCAAAAGTGGCGATCGCCTAGTTGGTCAAATCGCCAAGCGCCAGGCCGTTATGAACCCAATGAACACGTTTTACTCGGTAAAACGCTTTATTGGTCGCCGTCATGATGAGGTTAATAACGAATCCTCAGAAGTGCCTTACAACGTTTTAAACGTGAATGGCAATGTCAAGATTGAATCCACCAACGCCGACAAGCAGTTTGCCCCTGAGGAAATATCTGCCCAGGTGCTACGCAAGCTGGCCGACGATGCGAGCAAGTATTTAGGCGACCCCGTCACCCAGGCGGTGATCACGGTGCCCGCTTACTTTAATGACTCCCAGCGGCAGGCCACTAAGGATGCGGGGCGCATTGCCGGTCTTGAAGTGCTGCGAATTATCAACGAGCCTACAGCGGCGGCCCTAGCCTACGGTCTCGACAAAAAGAGCAACGAGACCATTCTGGTGTTTGACCTGGGTGGGGGTACCTTTGACGTTTCTATCCTAGAAGTGGGCGACGGTGTGTTTGAGGTGTTGTCTACATCGGGTGATACCCACCTGGGTGGTGACGATTTTGACAAAAAAATCGTTGACCATTTAGCCGAGCAGTTTATGTCCCAGGAGGGCATCGACCTGCGTAAAGACAAGCAGGCCCTCCAGCGTCTGACTGAGGCGGCAGAAAAAGCCAAGATCGAACTCTCTAGCGTCACCCAGGCAGAAATCAACCTGCCCTTTATCACGGCTACCCAAGATGGTCCCAAGCACCTCGACCTTACCCTGACGCGGGCTAAGTTTGAGGAACTGGCCTCTGACCTGATCGACCGCTGCGGCGTCCCCGTGGAAAATGCTATCCGCGATGCCAAATTAGCCAAGGGCGACATCAACGAAATCGTTCTGGTGGGTGGTTCGACTCGAATCCCAGCGGTTCAAAATCTGGTTACCAAGATCCTGGGTAAGGAGCCTAACCAAAGCGTAAACCCCGATGAAGTCGTAGCCATTGGTGCGGCGATTCAGGGTGGCGTGCTAGCGGGTGAGGTTAAGGATATCCTGCTGCTAGACGTGACGCCCCTGTCCCTGGGTGTTGAAACCCTGGGCGGTGTGATGACCAAGCTGATTCCGAGAAACACCACGATCCCGACCAAAAAGTCTGAGGTATTTTCCACGGCGGTGGACGGCCAGACCAACGTTGAAATCCACGTTCTCCAAGGTGAGCGTGAGATGGCTAACGACAACAAGGACCTGGGTGTGTTTCGCTTAGATGGAATTCCCCCATCCCAGCGTGGTGTTCCTCAGATTGAGGTAATTTTTGATATCGACGCCAACGGTATCTTGAATGTAACGGCTAAGGATAAGGGCACTGGCAAGGAGCAGTCCATTAGCATCACCGGTGCATCCACCCTGTCTGACGATGAAGTGGATCGGATGGTGCGGGATGCTGAGGCCAACTCCTCGGCTGACAAAGAGCGCCGCGAGAAGATCGACATCAAGAACCAGGCTGACTCGCTGGTCTATCAGGCTGATAAGCAGATGGGCGAACTGGGTGATAAGGTTTCTGAGGACGATAAGACCAAGGTTGAAGCTGAGATTGCCAGTTTGAAGGATGCGATCGCATCTGACGACTTTGACAAAATCAAAGCGGGTACCGAGTCTTTGCAGCAGGCACTCTTTGCCCTCAGTAGCAACATGTACGGTGGCGCTGATGCTGCGGCTGCGGCTGCGGCTGCCGATCCAGGTGCCGCCGGTGCTGCTCCCAGCAGCGATGGCGATGACGACGTTATCGATGCTGAGTTTTCAGAAGACGGCGACAAGTAGCCTAATTAAAAGCCCGGCGACAAACTAGTCGCCGGGCCATAGCCGACAAACTTGCTCCGGCTAGCAAGGGGGTGGATGGGTTTACCATTCACCTTTTTTTGTAGCTTAGAATTGAGAATTTGATTAGGCCACTCCTTGCCGTACAGGCGTTCCATGGCAACCTCTGCAGACTCAATTCCTGGCTTTTACACAATCTCTATCCCCTAGCTTCTCAGGATAAATTCAGACCCGCAGCAAATCATCCAATTTTTAGTAGCCTGCGATACGTAGTTCCTCAGTGCAGATTCAGGCTGCCAGCCTACTATCTTCACCGTTGGGAAATCTTGTAGAGGTTTCCTGCAGCAGTACATCAAGTTTTGAGCCAGGTGAGCAAATTTTGCTCCAAATAGATCGTCGCAGCTGATTGCCAAGGGCAATGGGTCAATTTCCCCAGGCATTTGTCTTGGGAAGTTTTGGTGCGTTCTTTTTTAGAAAAAGTTCTCTCACCGGGTTCTAGAAGGTCTTGATTTGAGATGTGTGGTGATTAAGGAAAAACTATGCTTTCTAGTTCAATGCGCAACGTAGTATTGGCAGGCACTGTCTCGGTAAGCCTATTGGCCACCTCGTCTGGCCATGCCACAGCAGAAACTAACCCAGCTTTAGACAATTCAACCATTCAGCTGGCGCAGGTTACCAGCGTTTCTGAACTGTCCGATGTATTGCCCTCCGACTGGGCCTACACAGCGTTACAGCGTCTGGTAGAAGAATATGGCTGTCTTGAAGGCTATCCGGATCGCACCTTTCGAGGGAACCGGGCCATGACGCGCTATGAGTTTGCCGCCGGTTTAAATGCCTGTTTAGATGTCGTAGTTCAGCTGATCGGTGGTGACACCGGCGACCTAGATACCGTTCGTCGTTTGCAAGAAGAGTTTGCCGCTGAGCTCGCCACCATTCGCGGTCGTGTGGATACCCTAGAAGCGGATGTCGCTGAGCTAGAGGCTAACCAGTTTTCCACCATTACCAAGTTAAAAGGTCAGCTGGATAGCCAGCTGGTAATCCCCTTCGATGCCCCCGATAGCTCCGATGAGGTCACCTTTGAGTATCGAGCCCGCCTCAACTTTGACACTAGCTTTACGGGCGAAGACCGGCTGCGGCTGCGGCTGCAGTCCTCGGATGATATGGATGCGCCCAATGACTACCTGGTTGATGGGCTGGCCGATTCCAGCGGCAGCGGTGGCGAAGACAACCTACAGCTTGATGATGTGATCTATCAGTTTCCCCTGGGGGAGCGCATTGAGGTGGAAATTGCTGCCAATAGCCGCTCCGCCGGTCAGCTCAACAGCAGTAACATCGTGCCCTATGCCAGCAATGCCGTGGCTGAATTTGGTGAAGATGGCTTTTTTGAATCCGCCTTTGATCAAGATGGCAGTTTGGCTGTCGGTGTCAACGTGGGTCTCACAGACAACATTATCCTTGACCTGGCCTACTCGACCGATAATGGCCAGGATGCGGCTGTGGGTATTTTTGAGGAGTACGAGTACCTGGTGCAGCTAAACTATCTCAGCGATGGTTTGATCGACGCTGCAATCACATTCCAGGACGGTGAAGATCCCAACACAACCGTGGACTACTTGATCGGTGGACTGCTGAACTTTGACTTTGGCTCATTTGAGCTAGGGGGCTACTACGCCTTCATTGAAGGCGATAACGGTGCAGGCGAGCAGGAAGAATGGCAGATCGGCATTTCTATTCCTGACTTCCTAGCAGAGGGTAACGAGCTGGGAATCTACGGCGGTGATGCCTTTGACGAGGACAACGCCCCCTTTAACTTTGATAGTGACCCCATCATTATTGAAGCGTTCTATGCGATGAAGCTGAGCAAATACCTGAGCATTACCCCCGCCCTCATCTACGCTGACCCCGATGGCGTCGATGGCAACGATGAAGAAGGTTTCATTGGCGTTCTACGCACCACCTTTAAGTTCTAACGAACGCTGTTCGATTTTTTCTCACACCCTATTCAGCCGCTGGTATTTTTAGCTAGCGGCTTTTTTTATTTGAGGCCGAGCAGCGACACCAGGCTTTGGCCGGTAAAGTACTCAATCGCAATTAAAATTACAAAGCCCACCATGGCGGCTCGTCCATTAAGCTGCTCAGCATATTTGTTGAACCCCTTTTTAGGACGTTCAAGTTTGGGACTCATGGAAGGCTTAATATCAGTCACGGTGTTAGGCGCTGCGTTATACCTATCTATTCTCACTACCAAAGGCAAACTTCGTCAATGACGTTTGCTTTGACCTGGTTTTGTTCCATGGTGAACTTTTTGTGGCTGTTGGAGCGCTAAGCTAGGGCCAGTCGCTAATTTCAGCGCTACCGCTATGGAATTAAGCGTTCAACTAAAACCTTTTACCTAGACCTTTTACCCTACAGAGGAGACGACCTGTGCAAATCGGTGTGCCGAAAGAGGTAAAGAACCTAGAGTTTCGAGTTGGTCTGAGTCCCAGCAGCGTCAGGGCGCTGATAGAACAGGGGCATCAGGTGGTAGTAGAGACCGATGCTGGCGTGGGTGCTGGGTTTAGCAATGTGGACTATCAGCGGGTAGGGGCCACCCTGGGTACGGCTAGCGACGCCTGGCAGCAAGGCATGGTGGTCAAGGTCAAAGAGCCCCTGCCCAGGGAATATGGCTATCTGCAAAAGGAACAGCTGCTATTTACCTACCTGCATCTAGCGGCCAGCCGTGGGCTGACTGAAGCGCTACTGCAGAGCGGTGCTACCGCCATCGCCTATGAAACCGTTGAGAAAAACTATCAGCGGCCTTTGCTAACCCCCATGAGCATTATTGCTGGGCGACTGTCGGTGCAGTTTGGAGCCCGATTTCTAGAAAAACAGCAGGGCGGTCGCGGCGTCCTGCTGGGCGGTATTCCGGGGGTAAGCCCGGGGCGGGTTGTGGTGCTGGGCGGTGGTGTTGTGGGCACCGAGGCGACCAAAATGGCCGTAGGATTAGGAGCCCAGGTAACGCTGATCGATATTAATTTGGAGCGGTTAAATCAGTTGGAAGAGCTGTTTGGCTCGCGGGTACAGCTGCTTTACAGCAACTCTGCCAATATTGAGACAGCTGTCGCCCAGGCCGATTTACTGATTGGTGCGGTACTTGTTCCAGGCCGCCGCCCTCCCAGGCTGGTTTCTCGGTCGCTGGTGGAGCGGATGCCGGAGGGGGCTGTCATTGTGGATGTGGCGGTGGACCAGGGGGGCTGTATTGAGACCGTACGGCCTACATCCCACAGTGAACCGGTTTATGTGGAAATGGGGGTGCTGCACTACGGTGTACCCAATATGCCAGGGGCTGTCCCCCGCACCGCCACCGAAGCCCTCAATAACAGCACCTTGCCCTACGTGCTAAAGCTAGCCAACCTGGGTCTTGGCGCTTTGGAGCAAGATGCAGCCCTGGCTGAGGGGCTTAATGTGATTGACCATAAGCTGGTACATCCAGCGGTAAAATCAACCTTTCCAGAGCTGGTCTAGGGTCGATTTTGTAGATTGAGCATGGCTTGGCGAGTTTGCATCTGCAGCCATCCCATCTGTTCTTGTTTGGGTAGATTGGCGACCGGGGTCAAGGCAATGGCTTTGCCCAGTCTGATATCGGCAGAGCGATACCGCGCAATGGACTGAATTTTGGTTAAGTCGTAGTGTCGTTCTAAATGCTGGCGCACCCTGGGGGGGATGGTGATTGGTTCTAGTTTTTCGGCTTTGGGCACAATTACGGCTGGAATGACCGGCACCTGGGCCGTGTAGGCTAAATGGGCAAACCCTGATTGGAAGGTTGCTAGCGGTGCGTCAAAGTTGTTGGCGAAGATATAGTCTTCGCCCTCTGGAAAGATCCCAAGCAGTTTGCCCTGCTGTAGTCGCTGCAGGGCCTGTTTGATGGAAGAGGGCCTGGGATGACCTTCTGTTTTGACAGGGATCATACCTGTCAGGGTCAGAATTTGGCTGGTAATGGGTAATGCTGTCATGTAGTCGGCCACTATCCATGCAATATAGCGAGGTAGTGCTATGGCCATCAATAGGCCGTCGGTGTCGGAGCGGTGATTGCAAACAACAATGGCAGCCCCGTGCTGGGGTAGGTGGTTGATGCCGTGGGTTGCGATCGCAACCCCCCTCAGCAAAAAAGGACGCAACAACCATCGCAAGCCATAGTAGGCCAATATTTGAACATCCATTCGAGCATCCCTGACGCTGGGGATGGGGCAAACCCACCCCGCTAACGTTTTTAGGTTAGCGATTTCCTGCTCAAAACGCTCCATGCCTGTCGACGAACTTTACACGTTGGGGGGCAGAAATAAAGTGCCAGTCTCAAGTTGGGGAAGGGAGAAGGGTAAAGGGGGAAAGCGTTGGGGAAGGGGGAAGGCGGTACGGGGGGACTTTATTGTTGCGAGTTCCTTATCTGTCCTCGCCTGTCGAGGGTAATGGAGGAACGCCTCTTGGCGTCAAGCGCTCAGAAGACTCAGGCATTTGTGATTTTGTGGTAGGAATCTGTCTATGCTCCATGGTTAGTAGAGGGGCGATTCTACCGGCCACGCTCAAGTCCTGTCCCAAATTCCTTTTAACCTCCTATGCCCACACCACGCGAAATTTTAGCGGCCTTGCTACCCAACCTAAAGGTAGCCGCAGGCTATGCCCAGAAAATTCAGGCAAGTATTGTGGCCCAGCCAGATAAGTTTGAGTCAGATAACTTTTTTGCAACAGCCTTGACCGACGCCGATCTATCCATTCAAACCTTTATGGAAGTAACGCTGCTGTCGCTGTTTCCAGACATTCGCTTCTATGGAGAAGAGTTTGAGCAAACCTACAACACCAAATATTTTCGCTCTATTGAGTTCGGTCCCCAGGACGACTATCTAGTCACCCTCGATCCCATCGATGGCACCCGATTCTACATGGA
>JBCDJC010000048.1:0-26658 GCA_038748225.1 Cyanobacteria bacterium P01_H01_bin.26
ACCCATTCGCACGTTAGTATCCTGGCTAAACCCACTAACCGCGATTGTAGCCGTACATCGGGATGTTGTATTGTTTGGTGCGGTTAGTCAGTGGCAGCCATGGTTAGTATCCACAGGGCTATCGGTCGCTATTTTTTTACTAGGCTACTGGACATACCAAAAGCTGCGGACTGCTTTCCCAGATGTCCTATGACTTTAGGCAATGTATCTGGATCACTCACCTGATTTTTTCTCAATCTTGAGTACTTATATTTGGGGTTTTGGTCTTTATGTGTTTTAGAACCTCAGCCATATCATTGATATTTATCGCAACCATCTCAAGCCCACTCGAAACTTAATCGACTACATTGCATTTGTGAGGTTTTTTCCACTTTCTTCGGAGCATGGCTGATAATACTGTAATTTCTCTCGCAAATGTATCCAAAGTATTTAAGCGCTATCAACGCCCTGTTGATCGATTAAAAGAAATTATCTTTCCTGGAAAATCTAATGCCTCAGAATTTTGGGCACTTAGGGATATTAATTTAGAGATTTCTAAGGGTGAAACCGTTGGTATTATCGGGCGTAATGGTGCAGGCAAAAGCACGCTGCTGCAAATTATTGCAGGGACGTTACAACCGACGGCGGGGAATGTTGGTGTCAATGGTAGGGTGGCGGCCCTATTAGAGCTAGGTAGTGGTTTCAACCCTGAATTTACAGGGCATCAGAATATATTTTTCAACGGCCGTCTTTTAGGATTGACGCAGGCTGAAATTGAAGATCGCTATGGTCAAATATTAGAGTTTGCAGATATCGGGGATTTTATACACCAGCCTGTCAAAACTTACTCTAGCGGTATGTTTGTACGGTTGGCATTTGCTGTGCAAGCTAACATTGACGCAAACGTCGTCATCATTGATGAAGCATTGGCTGTTGGCGACGTGTTCTTTCGGCAAAAATGTTATTCTCGACTAGAGCAGCTCAGAAGTTCTGGAGCCTCAATTCTTTTGGTTTCACATTCGATGCCGGATATAGAGCAGCAATGCGAGCGAGTAGTCTTATTAGATAATGGCAAGCAGAAGTTTATCGGTCCTGCTGCAGAAGCCACAAAATACTATTATCTATTAGCCCAAAACCATCAAAAAAGTACTACTGAAAAAGAGAATAAGGTTAAAAAGAAACCTATAGAAACACCCACAAAGGATCTTTTCAATATCGATTCCTCAGCTTTAATAAGTTTATCGGATAAAAAACAAATTACTAACAACCAGGGTCGCTGTATAGCGGTTGCTTTGTATGATAATGACGCTCAGCCTCGTTATAGTTTTCGTCAAGGTGAAATAGCTATCTTTTATTATGCATTTGAGGTGATTGATATCATACAAGTGCCAATTTGTGGTGTGGTGATTCGCAATGATCGTGGCGTCATTGTCCATGGTAAAAATAGTTGGCAATATGCAGGAAACTTACTTGGTATAGGAGAAATGCCTGAAACTTTAAACCCAGGTGATAGGATTTGCTGTTCACAAGAAATACAGTTAAATATTAAACCTGGTGATTATGTCTTCGAAATTGGTTTAGCCTCTATGCCCAGGAGTTTATGGGAGCGGCGCGAACAGAAATCCCATATGGAAATGGCTTCTGGACACATTCGTGTGTGTCATATCTATGATGCAGGCTCTTTTACCGTTGGAATCGCTGTAAAAAATGGAGCCGAATTTCTCCCACACTATGGACTTGCTGACTTACCAGGGAAAATTACCTTAGCAGTTGAGCGAAACTGACGTTTTGAACAGCACGAGTTGGCTTTATAAAAGTTCTTCACTGCAAATCAATTGATGAACTGAATGAAGTATACTCAAATCTGTCTATAATCCGCATTTGTCTTGTAAGAGCTATGGCACTGATGGCTAGATATAGTCAGGTGATTAAAATAGATGATTAAAAATATTTTTCAGTACTTGTTTTGAGGTTACTAATTATTTTTGAAAAGTCTGATGAAAACATCAATCCTTTCCAATCAGGAAGTATTAGCAGGTTATGACGCTGTGTGTGAGTTATATCCTTATGTCCCGCCCTTAAGCCATTGGCGTGCCTGGGAGTATGCTGCATATCAGCGCTATCAGTTAGCTGGCCGCATCCTTGATTTGGGCTGCGGTAATGGGAAATATTTTAGATTACTGTGGCCAAATGCTGAGGATGTAGTTGGTGTTGACATCGATCCTAAGGTTGCTCAGGTAGGTAAGCAAAGTGGTGTGTACGCTGATGTTCACGTTGCGCCAGCCCACCAAGTGCCTGAGGCCGACGAATCATTTGACCATGTCTTTGCTAATTGTTCTCTAGAGCATATGGATAAGCTGGATCAAGTTTTAGATGACGTATATCGGTGTCTAAAGCCTGGTGGCAGTTTATTGTGCAGTGTAGTCACAGATAGATTTATCACCTGGTCTGTGCTGCCTTATCTGGTTTCATCTGCCGGATTTGATCAAGCTGCGATGGTTTTGAGAAACGAGTTTATAGAGTTTCACCACCTTATGAATCCTTTGTCCTTAGGTGATTGGAAAGACTCTTTTATTAGAGCTGATTTGGTGCCTGAAAATCATATTCCTATTGTCCCAAAGCATAATAGTGGCTTATTTTTAATGATGAATAATTTATGGCATCTCAAGCGCATAGAAGGTGGTGAAATTGGAGATGTTATTCATCCGTTTTTATTAGGAAATTCTAATTTTCCAAGTGCTTTTCGAAAAGTTTTCGAAGGTTTTTTAGAGATGGAAACTGAGCCAAATGACTGCAGTGGGGCAGTGTTTTTATGTAAAAAGCCGGTATGAGTTTACGAGTCTGTTATGGCTTACAGTAAATATGGTTTCCTCAGGGCAAACTATATTTACTGTAAGTGTTTTCCCTCCATGGTCTCATATGGATTTAAGCCATAGTTCTTTTGATAAGCCTTTAAGTTAGCCGGAGAATAATATTTCATTAAAATAAGTGTTTCTTTAAAGGGGGTTTCTCGGTGAACCAATTATCAGATATCGCACAGCTTTTTTCTTCTTTACCTGCTCCTGCCCCTAGCTTTACAAAAGCCTTTGCATTTTCAGTGCACAAATCAGGGAGCAGTTTGATGACTAGCCTACTGACTCAGTATTGTAGGACAGTGGATTTTCCTATTATTAATATTCCAGAGATCTTATTTCATGAAGGCTTTTTTGAAAAAGACTGGCATCAGTTAACTGAGCTTCGAGAAGTCATTAAGAGTGGTTACCTCTATTTGGGATTTCGTGCATTGCCAGAAATCTTAAATCCAACCTCTAAAAGTAACGTAATTGATCCTTGCGACTTTCGCTCTTGCTTGCTTGTCAGAGACCCTCGAGATTGCCTTGTTTCTCAGTATTTTTCAATGGGTAGATCCAAATCCTCGAGCCATGCATTGCCTAAGAATAATCCTGAAGCGCTACTTAAAACCTTTGAAAAACAAGTAGATCAAGATATTGATAGTTACGTTTTAGATAACTGCCAGCCTCTCTTTTCTAAGCTAACAGCTTATACATCTATAGTAGAAAGCAATCCTAATATTCGAGTCTTTAGATATGAAGATATTTATTTTGATAAACTGGCATTCCTTATCAATATGTTAGTTTGGCTGACTATTCCTGTTGATCATTCTGTAGCAGCTAAAATTGCAAAAAGAAATGATATTCGGCCTGTCAAAGAAGATTTGAGCAAACACATACGCAAAGGAACTCCCGGAGACTACTCTGAAAAGCTATCAATCAAGACAATTTCCAAGATAAACGCTTATTTTGGAGATTTGATGGCAAACTATGGTTACTCTTTGGAGGGTTAGAGAAGAATTATGCGTGTGTGTTGGTGCGGTAATTCAGAGTTTGATGCCTTCAGCGATCAGTATGGTAGATGCAATAACTGTAAAACTCTTGTCTCTCTAGAATCGCTTTCTGATGAACAGCTAATTGTTCGAGACGATAGCAAAGACTTTTATGGGAAACAGTACTGGCTTAATCATCAGCAAGAGGATCTTGGTCTTCCTGACATATATGCTCGCTCGCGCAATGATTTGAAAGAGCGTAATTTACACTGGCTAAAAGCCTTACTTAAGTACAGTATCCCCCCTGCAAAAGTTTTAGAACTAGGATGTAGTCATGGCAGCTTTGTGGCACTGATGGCGCAGGCTGGCTATCAATCTATGGGCGTGGAAATGAGTCCATGGGTTGTTGAATTTGGCAGAAAGAATTTCAATATTCCTATTAATGTTGGACCAATCGAAAATCTTGATATTCCTTACCAAAGTTTGGATGCTATTGCTTTAATGGACGTATTGGAACATTTGCCAAATCCAATCAATACAATGCGCTACTGCATGAAGCTGCTCAAGCCTAATGGCTTTCTCTTGATTCAAACGCCAGAGTTTCATGAGAGTATGGATTACGAAACCTTATTAGAAGAAAATAATCCGTTCTTAAAGCAGCTGAAAGCAGATGAACATTTATATCTTTTTAGCCAAGAATCAGTCGCTGATTTGTTAGGTCAAATCGGTCTCACACATGTTTATTTCGAACCAGCTATTTTTAGCCAATATGATATGTTCTTTGTGGCTTCTAAAGCTGAGTTAAAAACGTTTGATGTTATTGAATCATATGCTGCTTTGCAGAAAACGGTAAATGGTCGAATCGCTCTAGCTCTCTTAGATTTGCGTGAGAGTGAGCTAAAACAGACGGAAAGGCTTTACCTCTCCGATAAAGATCGTGAAGCTCGATTAAGAAAAATCCATATTCTTACGGAGAAGGTTCATGTTCTTACGCAGCAGTTAGAAAATGCAAAAGCTGATAATTTAGAGCTACAAGAGTCTATGACCCAAACCCACAAACTGTTCGAAAAGCGATTGTCAGGGCAGTCGAGCCAATTTGAGGTTGCTTTAAATAGGCGCAATTCTCAGATATCAAGGCTCAAGGCACAGCTATCAAATCCAATCGTTCAAGCATCTCTAAAAGCAACAAAAATGCTGAGTCGAATTATTAGAAAATGATATGCATACTGATTGAGACTACCTTGAGAGTGGTTGTTTTACTGACGTGATAAGTGGTGAGGGATGTGTCCGAAAAATATTGTCTCAGTTGAGGAAAGAGAAAAGGATGCGGGTTGTGCTTAATTTAATTGCGAGTCTCTAACTAGCTGATTGAGTAATTTGCCTGTGGAGCCAAGTTAACATACATTATTCAACAGGTAGATTAACACTGATTATTAATTGCACTTATTTTCTATATTTGAACAGATCTTTTGAGTCTCTAAACCGTCTATATCATTCTGATAAATATCGATGAATCGCCAGTCTCACAAAGAGCCTAAGATTTCTATAATTGTCCCATCCTTCAACCAGGGTCAATATATTCGTCAGTGTATTGAGTCAATACTTGACCAACAGTATTCCTCGTTAGAATTAATCATCATAGACGGTGGTTCCGAAGACAACTCTGTAGATATTATTCGAGAATATGAAAATGATATTGATTATTGGATAAGTGAAAAAGATGAAGGTCAAAGTAATGCTATAAACAAGGGCTTTAAAGAGGCAAGTGGTGAACTTGTTGCATGGCTAAATTCCGATGACTTTTATCTTCCCAATGCGTTTTTGAGCGCAGTGGAGGTTTACAGAGATTTTCCAGAAGCTTCTTTCTATTTTGGGAATGGTTGGCGTGTAGATGCTTACGGAAATAAAAAGACTAGTTTTTTTAAGGATAACTATCTTGCGTTTGATAGAGAAGCGCTGTTGTATGGTCTCAATTATATTTTGCAACCATCAACCTTTATTAATGCCCATTATCTCAAAAGGATTGGCTATCTAGACGAGACTCTCCATTATGGAATGGACTCCGATCTATGGATGCGCTTGTCAGGTGAAGCACCTCCAGCCCCCGTTTTATCGTGTTTAGCAGCATCTAGAGAATATGGAGAAACTAAAACCTCAACCGGCTCCTTCAAACGATGTGAAGAACTGCGTTTGATTTCTAGAAAATACACTGGCGCAGAAATGACACCTGGAGCGTTGTGTTATTTTCTGGATACATTGCATAGGTTTTCACAAGAGAGAGAAGACATTTTTTCAAAGAGTTTTAGGATACAGCTAGAGGCGTTTTGGGGGCAAAGTCAAAAGACCTTAACTCAGTACGGTTGCGATCATACGGGCTTTCCTTCAGCACAGAATTTATTATCTAAGCGCTCTCTCCAAATTTCTGAGCTTTCTAATGCTGATACGGGTCGTCCAAAGATTGGTATTGACTTACGTAACATTGTCATTGGGCAATCTGGTGGTATATCTCAGTTGATTAGAGGTCTTTTTCAAGAAATTTTCTCAAGGGACTCTGATTTCGATTACATTGTCTTTTGCACAATTTTTAGCCGTAGTTTGTTGCCTTCGGATGCGGATAACGTTAGTTTTTTAACGCTGCCGTTGAAGAATTATTATGCTGCATTGGATAAAGCAGTTAAGCAACATAATGTTTCCTTGCTTTTTCGAGGCTATCCTCTGATTGCTAATTTAAGTTTTCCTCTAAGTAAGCAGATATTTTTGATTCCCGATATCCAGCATGAAACGTTTCCAGATTTTTTCGCTGATAACATTTTAAGAGAACGAAGAAAAGCTTTTGACCAAGCTTTGGCTGGAGCTGGTGCGATCGCAACAATTTCGGAATATGCCCAACAAACTCTAGCTAGACAGCCCATCACTCAATGCACCGACATCTTTTTAACTCCGCCTGCACTTCAAAAAGAATACTCAGCTGTTGAAGTAGGAAAAAGGCTCCCAGATGAACTAACGAAAGTTCTGGAGAGTAAATACTTCCTTTATCCAGCTAATTTGTGGCCCCATAAAAACCATCGACTTGTGTTGCAGGCCTTTGGCCAGTTTGTCGAGAGAGTTGATCAACCTGTTTTTCTCATTTTGACTGGAAACAAGCAGGGTTGGGAAGAACTTAAGCAAGAATTTCAAAACTTGCCTGTCGTGCATATGGGATTTGTCAGTACCCTGGCCCTACAGGCTTTATATGAGAATGCTGTAGCGTTGGCTTTCTTCTCATTGTATGAAGGATTTGGGATGCCACTTTTAGAGGCCTTCAATAGTGGCACTCCTGTTATTTGTAGCAATACGACAAGCTTACCTGAGGTAGGGGGTGATGCGGTACTATCCTGCAATCCTACGGATGTTGATGCGATCAGTCAGTTAATGGAGCAAGTTTTTAGCGATGAAAACCTACGTTTATCGCTTATAGATAAAGGTCGAAATCGTCTAAATCATTATGCTTGGAGCAGCTCTGCCAATGATCTAGAATCTGCTTTCAAGCGGGTGATCAATGGCTCTAAGAGTGTTCAAAAGCTTACGACAGATGCGGTAGTCAATACCCCACCTATTGTATCTATCGTAACACCTTCATTTAATCAGGGGCGTTTTATTAAACGTACTATTGAGAGTGTGCTGACTCAGTCCTATCCTAATATTGAGTATATTGTTGTCGATGGTGGCTCTACTGACGAGACGATAGAGATTTTGAAGTCCTACGGTGATAGATTGACTTGGCTGTCTGAATCTGACAACGGTCAAACTGATGCCATCAATAAGGGGTTTACCTTTACTAAAGGAACAATTAGGGCCTATCTAAACTCAGACGATGTACTTTTACCAGATGCCATATCTAAGGTTGTTCACTATCTTCAGACTCATCCAAATTGTGATTTAGTTTATGGCCAAGCCAACTATATTGATGAGGCTGATAATGTTATTGGAAAATATAGTACGGCTCCTTACTCCTTCGATCGTTTGATGTATGACTGTTGTGTTTGTCAACCAGCAACTTTCTGGCGCACTAGTTTATCAAACACCATTGGTCCATTTGACGACAAACTTCACTATGTAATGGACTACGAATATTGGTTACGGGCTGCTTGCTCAGGAGCAGGTATTCACGATATTCCGACCTTTCTTGCCAATTCGAGACTTTATCCAGAGACAAAAACACTCTCGGCTCGTGAGGCTATTTACAAAGAGATTTTTCAAGTATGTTTGGCTTTAGGTGGCTATGTTAGCCTTAACTATGTAACAGGATTATGGCATTATTTATGTGTTGAAAGAGATACTGGATGGCCAGCTAGGTTAGCCTGGATACCTAAGTTTCAGCGTACTGCAGCGTACTTTCACCATAAGTGGTTAAACCGTAAACGCTACAACCCTGCATTTATACGTATGGTATGGCAATTAAGGGGTAAGCCTAAAGTCTTACGTATTCTTGAACGTTATCGCTTGCTAACGCCGATCAAAAAGTTACGGAAGCTATCCTCTCCAGTTACTAAGCCAGCATCGGCATCATCTGTGAAGCGAGTGAAAGGGATCGGCTACGATAATTGGATGGAACGAGTTTGTGAGATCAACTTATCAAAGCCTTATCGGCAGGGGCGGCTACATATAGCGGGCATTACGCCAATAGATATGAATTTAAAGATCAGCTCCAATGACTCTGATTTGGGGATTTTTAAGCTGCGGTCTAATCGTTATGAAATCATTGAATTTGATTTAGAGTTTGACAAACCGCAGTGTATTAGATTTTATTTTTCAAATTCATTTGTTAGTAAAGCTGGTCGGAAAGTATCATTTCTTTTACAGGATACCAACCTGTTTTTAGAGCAGGACCTTATCTAGATGGTACTAACCTTTAGTGTTATCACTCCTTCTTATCAGCAAGATAAATTTATAGAGAAAACTATTAAAAGTGTTCTAAGTCAGGGTGTTTCCGATATTGATTATGTTATTTGTGACGGTGGTAGTAACGATAAAACGCTATCCATTCTAGAAAGGCATAGCTCCTCTCTTCGTTGGGTATCTGAACCTGATCGGGGACAAGCACATGCTATCAATAAAGGTTTAGCGATGACCCAGGGAGACATTATTGCCTGGATTAACTCGGATGATGTTTATTATCCTCAAGCATTGATTCAAGTTTTAAAGTTTTTTGAAATGAATCCTAGCGTCTCAGCAGTATACGGTCAGGCTGATTGGATTGACGAATTTGATAATATTATCGCTCCCTATCCGACACAATCTTGGAACTACAAGCAATTAACTAGAGAATGTTATTTATGCCAGCCAGCTGTTTTTTTTAGGCGAAATCTCGTCGAGCGTTTAGGAACCTTAAATGCTGACTTGGAGTATTGTATGGATTATGAGCTGTGGTTGCGTTATGGTCAGACAGTTTCATTTGCCTATTTACCGATTAAGCTAGCGGGCTCTAGAATTTATTCCACTAACAAAACATTTGGCAATCGATTGGCTGCCCACCGTGAAGCGAATGAGATGCTGTATGAAAAAATTGGTTATTCAACCCGACATTGGATTTTTGAGTACTCCAAACTGGAAATAGAGAGCGATGGTTCTCTTGAAAAGCTAAGTTTGATATGGGTGGTTAAATTTCTTATAACCGCAATAAAAAAATGTTGGAAATTCAATCGGTGGGCTGTACCTATAGTGGCTTTAAAGGTACTTACCTATCCAGCAATGTTAAGCTCTAAGAGACTAAGGTATCGGTCTTTCGACGTCGAGGGTGCTATTTCCAAGCAGCGTGACCGGGCATGAAAATTTGTCTTGATGTTACACCGGTTACCTCACAGCCAAGTGGTGTCGGGCTGTATATTCTTAATTTAGTTGAGGAGCTAGTACGTCGGCAATCAGATCGAGGATTTGACCTATTTTTGTCGTATCAGCCCAGGCTAATCAACTGGCTGCGTGGCGCATGGCGTTTTCCGCCTCAGCTTCAAGACTATGAACGCACAAAGATTTTGCCAATTCCGGTGCGGCTATCGAATCTGTTGCTTCGCGCTCCAACGGACTTAGTCAGTCGAAGTTTGACCCAGTACCTCGGCTCTCCTGATATTATCCATGGAACAAATTATTCTGTTTACCCTTTGAGTCATGGATATCGTGTCATGACTATTTATGATGTTTCGTTTGGATTGTATCCAGAGTATGCAACATCGGTGAGCCAGGCTTATTTTGAAAATGTCCAAAGATGTTTGAAGTGGACAGATCTGGTGGTAACCATTTCTGAGAGTTCTAAGCGGGATATTGTCCGATACTTTAAGGTGTCAGCAGATAGGGTTTGGGTAACACCTTTAGCAAGTCGATACCCTATTGCTGTGGACGAGGATGACCCCGTAGCAGAGTCTCAAAGAAGGCTTATGAAGTGGTCACAGCGGTCAATACCGGGCCTGCTGGACTTTAAACATCCCTATATCTTATTTGTTGGTACTTTGGAACCACGTAAAAATATAAAAACAATTATCCAAGCGTTTAATCGGCTTAAGTCGAGCTATAAAATTGAGCATCAACTATTGCTTGTTGGTCGGAAAGGATGGCTTTATGAACCAATCTTAGAAGCCCTCAATCAGTCACCTTATCAAGACAGTATCTATCACTTAGACTATGTATCTGAGCAATTAATGATAGATCTGTATAAAAATGCCAGGGTTTTTGTCTATCCATCCCATTACGAAGGGTTTGGATTGCCTGTGTTGGAGGCCATGAGCTTGGGATGTCCTGTTGTCAGCAGCAATACCTCCTCTATCCCTGAGGTGGCGGGAGATGCCGCAATTTTGGTGTCTCCTGATGATGCCGATGCGCTGGCCGAGGCCCTCTATCGGCTGATTGATAGCCCATCCTTATGCCAAAAGTATATCCAAGCCGGGTATAGGCAAGCAAAAAAATTCTCTTGGAAGAAGACTGTCCAGTCCACCATTGAAGCTTACGATTTTCTGGTGTCATGAGCGATCACTCTCTTCTGATAAATCTGTCGGCGCTGATTAAAAGACCTACTGGCATTAGTGTCTACGCACGTAATCTGTTGCCAGAGCTAAAGACGCTTGAGCCTACGATCCTATCAAGTCAGCCCTTTGCAAATTTTAATCATCGAGCGGTTGCGCCCAACTTGACCCCAGAATACGGCTTTAAAGGACATGTAAGGCGGCTATGGTGGCTACAAAACGCATTACCCAAAATCTATCAAGAACTGGGGAGTCGTTTAATCTTCTCTCCTCTGCCAGAGGCACCTTTCTACAGCAACTGTCACTTTATTGTCACGGTTCATGATCTGATTCCCCTCAGGTTCCCAAGGCCATATTCACCCCTGACTAACTATTTTCGATATTTGGTGCCCCAAATTTTACGGCAGGCGGTACATATTATCTGCGACTCCGACTCCACAGCCCTTGACCTTGAGCGGTTTTATCAGATCAGTCGCAGTAAAATCACGACCATACCCTTGGCCTACGACCAAGGAAATTTCACCTATGCAGCTCCGGCAAATAGCCAGTCAGCGGAGCGTTACTTTATTTACGTTGGTAGACAGGATGCCTATAAAAATTTGGAACGTTTGATTGATGCATTCTCTCGAGTTGGCCCCAAAACAGATACCCAATTGTGGTTTGTGGGTCCCCAGGATAGGCGCTATACACCTAAGCTAATATCTCAAGTTAAAGAACTTGAACTGGTTCATCGTGTCCGGTTTTTAGATTATGTTACTTATACTGAATTACCCAATCTATTACGGGGTGCCCTAGCCTTGACTTTTCCTAGTCTTTGGGAAGGATTTGGTCTGCCCGCCCTCGAAGCTATGGCCTGCGGAACTTCGGTAATTGCATCTAATCTGTCGTCTTTACCCGAGGTTGTCGGTGATGCAGCAGTTTTGATTGATCCCTATAGCGTTGATGAGCTAGCGGATGCTATGGGTATCCTGGCTAAGGACGATCAAACTCGAGATGCATTGCGTTGCAAGGGGTTAGAACGTGTCAGGGGCTTTAGTTGGCAAAAGACAGGCCAACAAACAGTAGATGTCCTCAAACGGTTTCTTTAAGGAATTTTAGCGGGACAATTCTGGGTAAAATTTCTCAGCAATAATAAATATTGCTATGGTTGAGTACACAATTAACGTGGATTTCTGGATTCATGGCCAAAAGAGCGCTGATTACCGGATTGACTGGCCAAGATGGTTCCTACTTAGCCGAGCTTTTATTGGACAAGGGCTATGAAATATATGGTATGGTGCGTCGTTCAAGCTCCAGTAGCTTTGGGCGTATCAGCCACTTTGCAGATAGGGTCCATATTATTTCTGGCGATCTGCTAGATCAATTTTCACTGATGGATGCCATTGACCAGGCTCAGCCAGACGAAATTTATAATCTGGCATCCCAAAGCTATGTGCCACTATCTTGGACTCAGCCTGCATTAACGGCTGAGTATACGGCAATTGGGGTATCTCGCTTGCTGGAAGCTATCCGTCGGTGTAAGCCAGATACCCGGTTATACCAGGCATCGAGCAGTGAAGTATTTGGTCAACCGGATGAATCACCCCAAACGGAGCGAACGGCATTTCGCCCGCGTAATCCCTACGGTGTGGCGAAGGCCTACGCCCACTGGATGACGATCAACTATCGTCAAAAGTACGATTTGTATGCCTGTTGCGGTATCACGTATACCCATGAGTCGCCGAGGCGTGGGGCTGAATTTGTCTTTCGTAAAATCACACGCGGTGCCGTTAAGATCAAGCTGGGATTGGCTAAGGACTTGAAGCTGGGTAATCTAGATGCCCGTCGCGACTGGTGTCATGCCGAGGATGTGGTCAATGCTATGTGGATAATGCTGCAGCAAGAGCAGCCTGACGACTACATTATTGCCAGTGGAGAAACTCATACGGTTAAGGAGCTGGTAGACTGCGCCTTTTCCTATGTAGGGTTAAATTGGCAAGACTATGTCTCTATTGATCCAGCGTTTTATCGTCCTGATGAGCCGGTGGTATTGGCTGGGGCTGTTGATAAAATCAAACGTGAAACTCAATGGCGGCCAAAGTATTCTTTCTCCCAACTGGTTGAGGCCATGGTGGAAAACGACCTTAGGGATCTCACCGCGGAAGCGGATTGAGGCTTACTGTTTGAAGATAGGGGAAAACTGAGTTTGGCTGTCTGATGCCAATGGGAAGTGAATCAAACACTAAGTGCATTCTCATTACAGGCGGAGCCGGATTTATTGGCTCTAATTTTGCTAGGCACTGTCAGCGGCATCTCAAGCATTTAGACGTGCTAGCTGTGGTAGATGCCCTAACCTACGCCGGTAATCGAGCGACGTTAGCAGACCTGGAAAATAGTGACGAATTTTTCTTTGAACAAGGCAGCATCTGCGATGGGTCTTTTATCACTCGGCTGTTGACTCAATACAACATCGATACGGTTGTGCATTTTGCGGCTGAATCCCATGTAGATCGCTCCATTATGGAGCCTAGCGTTTTTGTGCAAACAAACGTTGTCGGGACTTTTAACTTATTAGAGGCATTTCGCTGTCACTGGGAGGCAAAGGCCAGACCCAATCATTTTCGTTTTTTACACGTATCGACAGACGAAGTATTTGGCAGTCTTGGAGCTAATAAACCAGCGTTTAGTGAAACAACGGCATATGCACCGAGGAGCCCCTACGCTGCCTCCAAAGCCGGTAGCGATCATTTTGTGCGAGCGTACTTTCATACCTATGGTTTACCGACGCTGATTACAAACTGTTCTAACAACTATGGCCCCTATCAGTTTCCTGAAAAGCTGATTCCGCTGATGTGTTTGAACATTTTGCTAGGTAAGCCGTTACCGGTTTATGGCGATGGTCAACATGTTCGCGACTGGCTGCATGTGGAAGATCACTGCAGTGCGATCGCAACTATCCTCCAGAAAGCCGCCCCCGGTGAAACATATAATATTGGAGGCAACAACCAGATCAGAAATATTGCCATCGTCGAGCAGCTGTGTGAGCTGATGGATGAACTGGTCGACGAACTACCCATCTCACCCGCCAGGGAACTGATTAGGTTTGTTTCCGACCGACCGGGCCACGACCGCCGCTATGGGATGGATAGTTCAAAAATTCAACGAGAGCTGGGCTGGCAGCCGCGCCATACCTTTGCCACGGGGCTGAGACAAACGGTGCAGTGGTATTTGACCCATTGCCACTGGTGGCAGCCGCTACTATCGGCAGACTATCAACGCTATTACCGGCGGGTATATTGCGATCGCACCGTGGCTTGAACCGGTAATCACCCCGTTGCTCAAACCATGGCACCCGTCACCTAGGAAACCACTAGATCTGGTTCAATCTGGGCATCAAGTTCGTCAAGCACCGCCACCAGTTCGCGCTCAAATACCACCTGGGCGCGGTTAGTACGGCCCCCCACGTATAGCTGATCGCCATCCTGCAGTGCCCAAACCTGGGAGTGGGAGATATAGCTCATGACCACCCCCAGCATAAGCAAACCAAACCCTAAATAGACAAAGGGCACGCCGGGGTCGGCTTTTATCTGCAAACCTGTACTGCCAACAATTTCAGCCACCGATAGGGTCACTCCATTCACATCGACAGACATGCCTTCCCGTACGGTGGAGATGAGTTCGCCCTGTTCGTTATAGACCAGCAGCGTACCCTGAAGATCTTGGGCAATGAGCGAAACCCCCGTGCTCATGTCGGTTTTAGTCGGCACCCAGGTACCCCAAAGTTTGCCGCCATCCTCGGTTTCAATTGGGGCCATGGGCAGCTGCAAAATGGGACTATTGTTGACCTTTACCCGCACGCCGGCAATGGACCAGTCCGCCTGGTACATGGTGACATTGCCATAGCGCAGGGGCTGGTTTACCCAAATGGTTTTGCGCTTAACTTCTTCCCCCTGGTTATCTAGCACTGACAGGTCGGAGTAAAACTGATCGACTCGACCCTCAGGGCTGTAGTCAATCCAAAAGCGGTTGACCTTAACCGACCAGTCTTTCGGAATTTGGGGGCCTGCCCAAGGGCCTGCATCAAAAATATTTTGTACCGTAAAGGTGTTGCCGCTAGGGACTATCTCCTGGGCAAAAAAGCCGGTCATGGCCCCATACATGGCCCCCAGCAAAATGATCAGCATGCTGGCATGGACGACAATCGGCCCGATGCGACCCGCTAGCCCTTTGTGGGCGTAGAGCATGGTGCCATCTTTATGAAAGGTCCTGTAGCGTTTGCTTTCTAGCAGATCGGTAAGCTGGGTAATGGACCCTTTACTGAGCTCGGTGCTCAGGGCCATTTTTTCAAACTGCCGGGGCTTGCTGTAGAAATTCCAGGTGCGGGAAAACCACCGCAGCGCTGTAAGTTGCCGGGTAAAGGTGCAGGCGGTGAGGCTGCTGCCAAACAAAATCAGCAGCGAGAGATACCACCAGGTACGATACACATGGTCTAATCCTGCTGTTAGCAGTACTTTCCAGCTGAGAAAGCCAAACAACGCCGGGTCTTCCGGATAGTTTTCTTGGTAAAAGGCAAGTCCCTGGCCCTGCTCGATGACGGTGCCCAGAATGCTAAATACGGCGATAACCAGCAACAGGACAATGGCGAGACGTAGGTCAGCCAGAAGAGGAATGAGATCCTTTTTAAAGTAGCGTTTGAGGGCAGCAGGCATAGGAAAGAATTTAGATGGAGAGACGTACCATGGAACGTCTGTACATTACGCGATGCAACGTCCGTACATTACGCAACCGGCATCAGCCGTGAGACCAGTGAAAAGACGCCAAAGCCAATTAGCAAAACACCGCTAGCTGGGGTAATCCAGCCGGACCATTGGCGAATGGCCAAAATCTTCTTGATTGACGCGGTAAAGATACCCGCAATTACTAGCGGAGCTACATAGCCGATGGTGTAGGCCAAAAGTAGGGAGCTACCTAAAATCGGATCGCCAGTTTGCCCAACCCAGGCCAGCAGCGTAGCGAGCACCGGTGTGCTGCAGGGTGACGCCACCAGGCCAAAGGTCAGCCCTAGCAAATAGGACTTTAGCGACCTGGGTATATTGTTTTGCATAAAGTCCACGCCGCTGTAGGACGGCAGTGGGGGGAGGGGCAGCGCCTCAAGCAGGTTGAGACCCATGATGATTGCGATCGCACTCACCGCAATCGGCAGCCCCACCCCCACCTGGCCATAGACCCAGCCCAGGCTGCTGGCCACAATACCCAGACCGGCCAGTGTGGTCGCTAACCCCAGGGCAAACCAGCTTGACTGGCCCACCGCCTGCCAGCGATTCTCTAGCTCGTAGCTGCCCATGTACCCCACTGTGATTGGCAACATGGATAGCATGCAGGGGGTCAGGCTAGTGAGTAAACCGGCGGCAGCAATAATGGCAATACTGGCAACTGATAGGTGATCAAGCTGGGTACCCACCCACTGATTAGCCAGCTGGCTGAGGTTATAGAGACTGAGCTGAAGCGTTTCCCACATAGATAGTTGGCTAGACAATTAAAGGGCAACCCACGGGCCACCTTTTAATTGTAATCGTAGTGAAACGTTAAACACGACTAGCGGGTTTGCGTTTGGCCCGGCGGCCCGGCCTGCCTGTCGCGGATGTAATCTCAGTCACCCCAGGGCCTCGAGCGGACGGGCGGGGGCGTCTTGGCGGTTTGGTTGGCTTAGACAGATCGCTTTCAACGGCGGTCGGTGGCTGGGTATGCCGTCGCCGTCGACCGCCGGGACGATATCGCCGGGGCCGCAGCGGCTGTTCGGTCATGGCCACAATGTCGGCCTCGTGGGCCTCACGGGCAACTCGAATCAGCAGCCCGGCGATCACTAAGCTCGACATCATTGAACTGCCGCCGTAGCTCATCATTGGGAACGGTAGGCCGGTGGTGGGTAAGGAGCCAGTGGCCACACCGATATTGATCAAGGACTGTCCCACCAGCAGCACCATACAGCCAATGGCCAGCAGCCGATTGACCGAGGACTTGGCCTTGAGGGCCACCAGCAAAGCCACGGTGCTAAACACAGCCAAAAACAGCAGCAGCATGACCGAGCCCATAAACCCAAATTCCTCGGCATAGACCGAAAAAATAAAGTCGGTATACTGAATCGGCAAATAGCCCAGCTTTTGCTGCCCCATACCAAACCCGGTGCCCCACAGACCACCGGAGCCAATGGCGTACAAACTTTGCACCAGCTGGTAGCCGTTGTCGCTGGCCTGGGACCAGGGATCTAAAAACGAAATAATTCGCTCCCGCTGGTAGGCTTTGATGCTGACGCTGACCAGTGCTGCTAACGCCCCCGTCCCAGCCGTTATCATGAGCTGGCGATAGGGCCGCCCCGAAGCCATGGCAATTAGCCAGAGGGTGATGCCACAGACGGCGGTGGTACTTAGATTGGGTTGGAGCAAAATTGCGATCAAACAGACTGCAAATACCCCCAGCCACAGACAGCGGGTGACGGTTTTAAAGCTACGCCAGCGCCCAAACAGTCTGGCACTCTGCAGGATCAAAAATGGCTTTAATAGCTCAGACGGTTGAATCAAAAAAGGCCCCAGGGGGAGCCAGCGGGTGGCTCCGTTGACCGTTACCCCCATGCCTGGAATATGGGTCGCCACGATCAGCCCCAAACACACAAACAACCCCAGTCCAGAAAACTGCATCACCAGCCGTAGCGGGTGGCGTGTCACCCACCGGGACATCAAGAGACCCACCACAATCCATAGAATCTGCACCTTGAAATAGCGCGCGCCGTCACCGATTTCCGCATCGGCGATGGGAAAAGAGGCCGAAAACAGCACCACCAAACCGATGAATACCCAAAGCATGGTTAGCCACCGCAGCAGTCTGGCCTCTAATGCCCAGTCCCGTACTGAAAAGAAGTTAACGACACCTGCAAAGCGAGTCAGATTCAATGGACGATCTTGATGTAGGAGTGCTTAAGAAATAAAGAAAACCATCGACCTTGTCAAGGGGGCAACCTTGGAAAAGCCGATGGTCTAGTAGAGGAAATGAAAATTTTTCATGGGTAGAGGCGTTCCATGGAACATTTCTACCCATAAATCCCTATTGCCCTATGGCAGGTGCCTTGGTGGTGGGAATGGTTGCCAGGGGTAAAGGCGGGGTTTTATCAGCGGGTGCGATCGCAAATAGTTCTGTGCGGATGCGATCGCTAATCTGAATTGTTTTCGCGTCATACACCTGGGTAATCAGCTTGGGATAGAGCCCAAAGCCAATAATGGGCACCAGCAGACAGGCCACAATAAACACCTCGCGGGGCTCCGCATCGATCAGGGCCTCATGCTCGATCAGCTCCTTATTTTCAGGCCCAAAGAAGATTTCCCGCAGCATTGACAGCAGATAGATCGGTGTCAAAATCACACCCACCGCCATCAGCAAAATCATCACCAGCTTGAAGTTAAAGCTGTAGGCATCGCTGTTGGCAAAACCCACAAACACCATTAGCTCAGCTACAAACCCACTCATGCCCGGCAGCGCCAGAGAAGCCATGGAGCAGGCGGTAAACATGGCGAAAATCTTGGGCATCTTGGTGCCCACACCGCCCATTTCCGGAAGGATTAGGGTGTGGGTGCGGTCGTAGGTAGCCCCCACCAAAAAGAACAGGCTGGCCCCAATCAGACCGTGGGACACCATCTGCAGCACCGCACCGCTCATCCCTAAATTGGTAAACGAGGCAATACCAATAATCACAAATCCCATGTGGGAAATGGATGAATAGGCAATCTTACGTTTGAGGTTGCGCTGGGCAAAGGAGGTGAGCGCAGCGTAAATAATATTGATTACCCCAAACAGGATCAGCCCCGGCGCCACAATGGCGTGGGCATCGGGCAGCATCTCCACATTCATTCGAATCAGCGCGTAGCCCCCCATTTTGAGTAAAATCCCCGCCAGCAGCATATGCACCGGCGCCGTGGCCTCGCCATGGGCGTCGGGCAGCCAGGTATGTAGGGGGAATATGGGTAGCTTCACCGCATAGGCCACTAAAAAAGCCGTATACAGCCATAGCTGCAGCCGGATGGGAAATTCCTTGGCCATTAGCGCCTGCATATCAAAGGTGACCGTGTCCCCGTAAAAGGCCATTGCCAGGGCGGCCACCAAAATAAACAGCGAACCCCCCGCCGTGTAGAGGATAAACTTTGTGGCCGCATAGAGCCGCTTTTTACCCCCCCAGATTGACAGCAGCAGATAGACGGGGATCAGCTCCAGCTCCCACACCAGGAAGAACAGCAGCATATCCTGCACGGCAAATACGGCAATCTGAGCGCCGTACATCGACAGCAGCAAAAAGTAGAAAAGTTTGGGTTTTAGGGTTACCGGCCAGGCCGCCAGGGTGGCCAGGGTGGTAATAAACCCAGTCAGCAACACCAGGGGCATTGACAGACCATCCACACCCACCGACCACTTCAGATCGAGGGCCGGCACCCAGCTGTAGCTTTCCACCAGTTGCATACCGGAGGTGGCCGGGTCATAGTAGTTGACAAAGGCTGTGACGATCAGGGCAAAGTCAATCAGCCCAACGATTAGGGAATACCACCGCACCGTTTTGCCATCCGTATCGGGGATGAGCGGTATCAGCAGCGCCGCCACAATTGGCAGCAAAATAATGGTGGTTAGCCAAGGAAATGTTGCAAAGTCCATAAATAAGGCCAGTTTTTATAGCATTAGCCACATCGCCCAGGGCATCCATTCACCCCTAAAACGGCTGGAGCAACGGCGAGATAGCTGTGTGGATCGGCTGTCGCACAGCTGCTGCGATCGCAGCAGCCGTTGGGCCTTGATAACCACTGTAAGAATAAAAATATTGATCCCCAGATCATCTGCGGGATTTCTTAAAGGTGTGTAATGGGGATCTTTACATATCGTAAATCTGTGGCCCAACGCACTATCGTGAACTATTGCTTTTTTGCAATGACAACGCGGTGTCGGGCACTATTCTGAGTTTCTGTTGGTGGGGCGAACCCTCTGTCTACCAGGGCCTGATGTAAATCCAGGGAAAAGTACTGGTCCAGATAGGGCTCGGTACTCTTGAGTAGGGTCAGCACGTAGGGCGGCATTTTTTTGTAAACCTCCGAGCGGGGGTTCATTTCCATGATGGTGAAATGACCGCCAGGGCGCAAAATTCGATGGGCTTCCTGGATAACAGCGAGGATGGCTGCCTGGGGTAGCTCGTGGAAAACTAACGAGGCCGATACCAGATCGGTAGAGTTATCCTCCAGTCCGGTGGCCTCAGCCGCCGCATGCAGCCAGGTAATGGGGGGATGCTTGCTATCCACCTGAGTGGTCGTTTGGTATTGGGCCACCGTCAGAAAATAATCAGACAGATCAACGCCAGTAATCTTGGCCTCGGGATAGGCCCGCTGCAGGGCATAGGTGCTCAGTCCCGTGCTGCAGCCAAGGTCCACAATGGTCCTGGGTGACTGGGGCAGCTGCCCTAGCAAAACGTCCGTATAGCTCTGGCGCAGGCGGCTATCGCCACGGGCGTCACCCTCGGGCCAAAGTCGGGCATGGACAGCTTTGGCGGCGACGCTGGCTTCTAGGGCTGGCTCCCAGCCCAGGTTGCCTTCGTCGTAGGCGTGGAAGCTGGTGAGGTAGTAGTCGGGGTAGTGGAGGGTGCGATCGCAAATTCCTTCCCGCTCTTGCTCCCAAACCGGGTTAAATGCCGTATCCTCGCCCCGCGCCCTCAGCTGGGCCACTTCATCTAGCCAGTACACCCCGATAGATTCAGCCCGTTTGATCATCATGTTGCGAGCCCGGTCTTTGGCAAAGTTGGCCAGGGGCTTGATGGCCAGGGCGCCATTGATCAAGCGGTTAATTGAGCGAGTAGCGATGGCATTCATGGGTCAGATGGCAGCGGTAGATGGGGGCAGTCAAAACGGGTGTGGAAACAGTTTAATTATCCCAAAGCACAGCGGCGTATTCTTTGAGAAAACGTTAACCTAGGTTGCTAATGCTGGGCCAGCTAAACCCTTGCCCTTGTGCCCCCTCCCACCACAAATTTCTATGTCTGTTGCCGCCTATTTCAATGCCGATGAAAACGGCCACAAATCCTTTGAGCTACCCGGTGCCTCGCCCCACTACAACCCCGACCGGCCCGGCCAGGTCGAGCACATTGCCCTCGATCTAGATTTTGACATTCCTAAAAAAAGCTATGGCGGCACCTGTGCCATCACCCTCAACCCGGTGCGCGATGGTGTCGATAGCCTCACCCTAGATGCCGTCAGCCTGACTATCGACTCGGTCACCGTTGGCAACGAACCCCAGACCTTTGACTACGACGGTGAGCAGCTCCACATTCACCTGGGTAAACCCACCCTGGCGGGGCAGCCCGTTACCCTCACCATTGCCTACGCCGTCAAACAGCCCGAGCGCGGCATCTACTTTATCGCCCCCGACGAGCACTATCCCGACAAGCCCTACCAGGTCTGGACCCAGGGTGAAGATGAAGACTCCCGGTTCTGGTTTCCCTGCTTTGACTACCCCGGACAGCTGGCCACCTCCGAAGTGCGGGTGCGGGTGCCGAAAAAGTACTTTGCCCTGTCCAACGGTGACCTGATTTCTACTGAAGAAGACGGCAAGGCCAAAATTTACCACTGGAAGCTGGACAAGGTACACCCCAGCTATCTAATGACCCTGGCCATCGGCGAATACGACAGCATCGAAACCGAGTGGCGCGGTCGCCCCGTGCGCTACTACGTGGCCAAGGGCCGCAAAGACCAGATTGAGCTGACCATGGGCAAAACGCCCCAGATGATGGAGCGATTTAGCCAGGTGTTTGGCTATGACTACCCCTTCTCCAACTATGACCAGGCCTGCCCCGCCGACTTTATCTTTGGCGGCATGGAGAACACCACCACCACATTGCTCACCGACCGCTGCCTGCTGGACAAGCGCGCCGCCCTCGACAACCTGCGGTCTGAAACCCTCGTGGCCCATGAGCTGGCCCACCAGTGGTTTGGCGACCTGATTGTGATCAACCACTGGTCCCATGCCTGGGTCAAGGAGGGCATGGCCACCTACTCTGAGGTGCTGTGGCTAGAGGAAGCCTACGGTCGAGACGAGGCCATGTACTACCACCTCAACCACGCCCGCGACTATCTGGCCGAAGATGCCAGCCGCTACCGTCGGCCGCTGGTCACCCACATCTATCGGGAACCCATTGAGCTGTACGACCGCCACATTTACGAAAAGGGCTCCTGTGTTTACCACATGATCCGCCAGGCCCTGGGCGATCGGCTATTTACCCAGACGCTTCACACCCTGCTGAGTGACAATGCCCACAGCACTGTCGAGACCGTGGACGTGCTGCGGGCCATCGATAAGGCCACTGGCAAGAATCTGCGCTATCTGTTTGACCAGTATGTCTATCGCGGTGGCCATCCCGACTATGGGGTGACCTACAGCTGGGACAGCGACAGCAGTCTGGTCAAGCTAATGGTCACCCAGACCCAGGTGACCGATGGTAAATCCCAGGTGCAAGAAGGTCTGTTTGACCTCAAGATTCCCATTGGCTTTGGCTATGTCGATCGCGGCACCGCCAACGTCCAAACCGTCACCGTCAGAATTCACGAGCGGCAGCAGGCGTTCTACTTCCCGCTACAGAAAAAGCCTGACTTTATTAGCTTTGATGTGGGTAACCACACCCTCAAAACCGTCAAGCTGGAATATCCGCTCAAGGAACTCCAGGCCCAGCTGAAGTATGACCCCGACCCTATTTCCCGTCTGTACGCCGCCAAAGCCATCGCCAAAAAAGGCAGCCTAGAAGCGGTGGAAACCCTGGGCGCGGCGTTGGTAAACGATTCCTTCTGGGCCGTCCGGGCCGAAGTGGCCGAAGCCCTGGCCACAATTCAGCTGGCCCAAGCCGTTGACGGTCTGCTAAAAGGTCTAGGGGACAAACACCCCAAGGTACGGCGGGCGGTGGTCAATGCCCTGGCTGGTGTAAAAACCGCTAAGAGCTACAAAGCCCTAAAAACAGTTGTCGAAAACGGTGACGCTAGCTACTACGTTGAAGCCGCCGCCGCAACGGCCCTGGGTAAAGTGGGGGCTAGCACCCTGGACAACGGCAAAAACAAAGAGAAGAAGACCCTAAAGCTTTTGGCAATGGTCTTAGAAAAGCGCTCAGGCTGGAATGAGGTGGTACGCTCGGGGGCCATTGGTGGTTTGAGTGTGTTCAAATCGTCGGAGGCCGCCTTGGATCTCTTGCTGCCCTACACCGAGATTGGGGTGCCCCAGGCATTGCGGCTAACGGCGATTCGGGCGTTGGGTCGGATCGCGGCGGGGCAGAGTAAGGTGGGGTGCGATCGCATCCTAGATCGCCTTGCAGCCATCGCCCGCGAAGAGTTCTTCCTCACCCAGGTTGCCGTCGTCATGGCCCTGGGTCAAATGGAAATTCCAGGGGCCGTGAAGGTGCTCCAGGGGCTGGCCGAACAAAGCCCTGACGGTCGTGTCAAACGTCGCGCCGAAGAAGCCATGGGCAAGGTCCGCAAAGCCATCGGTGCAGACAAAGCCGTTGACGAACTCCGCAAAGATCTCGATGCGCTAAAACAGCTAAACCGCGATCTAAAGAGCCGCCTAGAAACCCTAGAAGCCAAAGCAAAGGCTGAAAAGAAAGCTGAGGGTTAATCGCGCTCAGAAAAACCACATAGGCGTTGAGCTAGCGCCCCCAAAGCCCCAGCGATAACCGGTTCCCCTTGCCAAGGGGAACCGTCAGGGAGGGGTTTTCAGCCCATAGCGCTATCGGTCAAGACCCCTCCGCCTACGGCACCTCCCCTTGCCAAGGGGAGGATTGTGTCAGGCATGGTTCACCAGGGGGGCTATTCAATCCCATCTTTCTGTACGGAGCAACCGTACGCCCCTACCAGCCCATCGCCGTCAGCTGCGATGTCTGATCAAATGCCTCGACCGCCTCATTCTCTGCCAGGGGCGTCACCTCAGCTGGCTGACCTTCCACCAGCCGCGTCTCCGCACAAAAAGATGCCGTACTCAGTCCACCAAACCGCCTCACAACGCTGCTACGCATCCGCAACTCGGGCGTCACAAACCAGAACCGCTCCACAGAGCTCATGGTCTCATACTCCGTTTCCAGAATTAGACCGTCCTCATCATCCATCTCGTAGCGGCCCACCACAGGCACAATTTCAGCGTAACCCCGCTCCCGCAGCAGACGACCCTTACGGGGATTATCTTCATCGGGAACCAGCGCAAAAATCGTGGTGCCCGCATGGTTTTCCTCATCCCGGTCCCAGGCCATTTCACCATTCCAGGCGACATAGGCACCCCCCACCGCTAGGGCTGGGTCAATTTCATGGAGTTCGCAAATAGCGATGATTTTTTCGTGGCTTTTATCCAGGGCCTCGACGGTAATGTTAGAACCCCCCAGCTCCGCCCGCCGGAAAGGCAGATGGTGGGTAGTCCGTTGGGATTGCCATTGTCCAGCACTGTGCTGGAAAAATTCCATTACATTCATGGAGCGCGGTGAAGATTAATGCTTTCCCCTATGATAAACCGCTGATGAGAGGGTTTTGCTGGTGGGTTACCGTGGGGCCAGCTAAAATCAGACTGAACTGGAGTTCCACGCTCAACAAAACCGTGACCACAACTGTCACCATAGGAAATAACTAAGGTGCAGCTACCCAACTACGCTCAAGCTTATATTCAGCCAGATAAGTTGACTGGGTATCTACTCTCTGAGGTTCATCCTGTTGGTAAAGCAAAGGCTAAATTTTTCAGAGGTTTAGGTTTTAATGATGCCAAGGTAGCCCTGCTTGAAAAGGGACTACTGAATCTAGCAAGGATTCAGGTTGTACATGAAACAATTGAGACTATTCATGGCACAAAGTACATCCTGATAGGTCCTATTGAAACACCGTCAGGCAAAACCGTTAAAATTTTGACAGTCTGGCTCATTGAGCCTGGAGAGGCTTCCCCTCGGTTCATTACAGCCCGTCCTTACAAGGTCGATACAAGCTCAGGATCATAAACCGATGATTAAAGAACTCGATATTATTACCTTGACACGTGATCTTGAGGAATATGGGTTGACCAAGGGCCGCCGTGGTGCCGTAGTTCATTGCTACAGCGATGGTCAAGGGTTTGAGGTTGAGTTTGTAGATAATTCGGGTGAAATGTCCAATGTGTTGACGTTGGAAAGAACCGACATTCAGCTAGAAAGAACCATCGTTCAAGAACAAGTTATCGAGCTACTTAGCTATCTACCAGAGGATCTATTGGCTGAAGTTCGAGATTTCGCAGAATTTCTCAAACAAAAACAACAACGCAAAGTGGGCTAGACTCATCTGCCTACGTTGACCCAGACTAGGGCTCACGTCGGATTTGCTCGCCATTTAAGTTAGTTTGATAGATGTGGGTCTCATTTGTTTCGGTGTCTGTAGCCTCAATCTGCCAGCCTTCGGTCAGCACCGCGAGGCAGCTTTCGGCGGGTCCGCCAAGACCGGGGCAGCTATCGGACCGGCTATAGCTTTGGATAGTGATTTGCTCCGAAGGAACGCTGAGATGGGTCGCAAGGTCGGTGCGGATCTGGGTTTGAATGCTATCGGGCAGAGCGTCTTGGGAGATGTCAGCCATGGTAGCAGCGTCAGTCTCTACCGAAGGTCTTCCCAGCTTTGGATAATGGTTTGGAGCTGGATGGGAAGATCGGCCAAATTATCCTCGGTGTAGACAACTACGCCAGCGGGGTCCATTAGCGCCATGTAGCGGTTGTTGCCTTCATCTGCCTTGGGCTGATAATACAAACCAACAAAGCTGTGAAAACTGTTGTCTGCTAGCTGGTTAACAAAACTCTCAGTTTGTTGTTGGCTAAGCTCAATGATGTCTTCTTCTGGAGGTCCGCTACTGGGTCTTCGGGTATGCAATAGCTGACCGCTGGTATCTAAAACTGCGGTTTCATAGGGTTTGTCAAAGTGTTCTATGGCAAGGCTTTGAAATATGGCTTCAGGCACTAGTAGAGTGTCTAGAACCTCTCTGGAGTCGGGCATAAAGGTGGGAATAGCCCTGTTAGTGCTGGCCGCTTCGTTGAGGAGAATGGTGTTGCCAAGGTTGTCGGTGTGGTAAACCCAGTAGTGGTCCCCATCGGTAACAATGGCACGCCAGCCGTAGATGGCAATTTCAGTACAGGCATCGCCAGGTAGGCCGTAGCAGCCGTCCCACAGTTCAGGTTGGGCATCGGTAATGGAGAATTCTTCACCCAAGCCTGCGGTTTCGGCCATTTGGAAAATATGGGCTTCGACGGAAGGGGGCAGGTTGTGGTCCAGGGTGGAGCGACGAACTTGGTCGCCGCTGAGGTCGGTGCGGTAAAAGTAACTTTCGCCCGTGGGGGCGACGGCTTCGACCTGCCAGCCTTCGGTCAGGGCCATCAGACACGCCTCGGCGGCCCCGCCGAGGCCAAGACAGCCATCGAACCAGGTTTCGTGGCTGTGGCGCAGGATGTTGATTTGGCTGGGGGGGATGCTGAGATGGTTGGAGAGGTCTGTTTGGATGCGGCTACGAATAGCATCGGGTAAGGGTTGCACCTCGATGGGTTGCTCTACCTCGGGGCTGGGGGCAGGGTCGGAATTTTCGGGGATTGGGGCCTCGGTGAGGAGACAGCTGGTGAGGAGTGGGGCGGCCAGAATGAGGGGGCAAAGCATAGATGAACCTCCTTGGGGGATGGGTTTACTCTAGCTTTGGTAATTGGGGGATGAGTGAGCGTTACAGTTTTTGAGACGGGGATTTAGAAGACCAAATTAGCTACTCATATCTTCTGCTGGAGGGTGCTAATCTTTTCAAACCCAGTCGTCTAGTTTGCTCGGAGACCATGTGGCGCTGGCACTGAGTTGG
>JBCDJC010000049.1:0-26617 GCA_038748225.1 Cyanobacteria bacterium P01_H01_bin.26
CCAGGAAACCCGCGCTGCGGAAGACCCTGAATTCGAAACGTTCTACACCAAGAACATCTTGCTTAACGAAGGTATTCGTGCGTGGATGGCTCCCCAGGACCAGCCCCACGAGAAGTTTGTATTCCCCGAAGAGGTACTGCCTCGCGGTAACGCTCTGTAATGTAGCGAGCTTCCAAACAAAAGAGCCCCAGGTCGACGACCTGGGGCTCTTTTGTTTGCCATTACTCACCCTTATCCCTAACGCCTATGCTATAGTTCAACCAGCACAATGTGCTCCTGGTATAAAAACCGTTTAGGGATAAGGAGGTGATGCCCATGAGTGACAGTAGTTGTATATTTGTGGGTCTTCAGGTTGACGTGAGCCGGCTGCGCGCCGGGGCTGTTCTCTAGAACCAGCTTCATTTTTTTGAAACTGACCCGCTAGAGTTCCTTCCGGCAGTCTGGTTTCAACCTAAGACCCAACTAGACCGCTCCTATTTTGAAGCTGCTGCTGCACTTCTATTGATAGGAGCGGATAGTTTTTTTAAAGAGATTTTTTACGTGGGCGGAGCACTATACAGGCCCTAATGCCCACGTTCGTTGCCCGGTTCTTCCTAATGTCCAATTTACTTAGCTCCACCGAAATTCAGTCTCGCCTTGACGATCTGCCTGACTGGACTTTAGAAGGCACTACAATCAAAACCGTTTTGACCTTCAAAAATTTTATCGAGGCCATTGACTACATCAATAAAATTGTTGAGCCAGCTGAAGCAGCAGGTCACCACCCCGACCTGTCAATTTCCTACAACCGAGTCACCATAGGCCTCACCACCCACGACGCCGGGGGACTCACCCAAAAAGATTTCAGCCTGGCCCAGACACTCTCCCAACTGGCATAGAGGCTATGGCTTCCAGCTCGGGGCGCGCGATAAGGTATCAAGATACGGCTACAGGCTGACCTACGACCAACCAACTTTAAAGTTGGTCAAAAGGTAGTTTACTTAGCTAGCTCTTAATAGAGAGATCTGCTAGCATTAGCTGTAGAAATTACAGAGCTCTCGTTTTCTACAAGTTGGTAGCGTGTATAGGCTCTGTAATTCAGGTAAGATGTCCTGATGTGGTTCAGTTATTCAGCTGACTACTGCTTTCTTCCTAGGTGTGAGGAGAATTAATATAATGTCTAATCTGTGGAATGCCTTACTGGCTACCCCTTTCGTACTGGGCTCAGCTCTAACTCTCGCCAGCTCTGCTGCAGCTGCTGAGACGGCTGAAACCGTAAGCGTCGATGCCCTAAGCAATTCTGATTCCATTCAACTGGCTCAGGTTACCAGCGTTTCTGAACTGTCCGACGTCCTTCCTTCTGACTGGGCCTACACTGCACTGCAGCGTCTGGTTGAAGAGTATGGCTGTCTTGAAGGTTATCCTGACCGTTCCTTCCGCGGCAACCGCGCCATGACTCGCTATGAGTTTGCAGCCGGTCTAAACTCCTGCTTGGACGTTATTGTTCAGCTCATCGGCGGTACCGATGGCGATGACCTCGACACTATTCGTCGTCTGCAAGAAGAGTTTGCTGCTGAGCTAGCCACTATCCGTGGTCGCGTTGACACTCTAGAAGCTGACGTAGCTGAGCTAGAAGCCAACCAGTTCTCCACAACTACCAAGCTCAAAGGTCAGGTGGATGCTCACTTGGTTGTTCCTTTCGACGCTCCTGATGAATCTGAAGAGGTTACTTTTGAATATCGCGCTCGTCTGAACTTTGACACTAGCTTTACTGGCGAGGACCGTTTGCGTCTTCGTCTTCAGGCCAGCGACAGCGACAACAGCTTGGGTAACTTCCCCAACGGTTTGGCTAGCGCCAGTGGTCCTGGTTCTGCTGGTGAGGATAACGTCCGTCTAGACGACGTTTACTACTCTTTCCCCATTGGTAGCCGGATCTCGGCAATCATTGCTGCCAACAGCATTGTTTCCGACGACTTTTTAACTAGCACCATCGTCCCATTTGATGGTCCGGGTGTTGGTGACTTCAGTGGTCCCATCTTCTACGACGAACTTGGTATTGGCGGTGATTCCTTGGGCGTTGGTGTCAACGTTTCTCTAACCGATAACATCATCATTGATGCCGGTTATTCAACCGGTGCTGGTCAGGATGCCGACCGAGGCATCTTCAACGAGTATGAGTACATTGTTCAGTTGAACTACTTGAGCGATGGCCTAATCGATGCCGCTGTTACCTACATGAACGGTGAAACCGGCGACGGTAACGGTGTTGATGACATCATTGCTGGTTTGATCAACCTTGACCTAGGTGGTTTTGAGGTTGGTGGTTACTTCGCTGATCAAGACGGCGATGAAAGCTGGATGGGCGGTGTTGCTGTCAATGACTTCTTTGGTTCTAGCTCTGCTGGTGCCTATGTTGGTGAAGACTTTGATGACGACTTCGTTGCTGAAGCTTACTTCTCCGTTGATGTCAACCAGTACTGGAGCGTAACTCCTGCTGTTCTTTTTGTTGACCCCGATGGTGACGATGAGGAATTCTACGGTGTAATCCGTTCCACCTTCTCGTTCTAAGCCGGCCAACTTAGCCTCTTAGGTTAGTTTATTAAAGGGAAGGGCCTTGCAAGTTTGCAAGGCCCTTCCCTTTTGGTTTTAGTTTTAGTTTTCTCCGCCGACGGATTTGTCTACGACTACCTCATCAATCGGGGTTATCGAATTTGGGTTTAGTCTTTATGCCTTTACTGGTGTTTTCTCCAACATCAGCTTTGAGCGTTTAAACGTTGTGGGAATCTCGACGGGGTATTGGCCGGTAAAGCAAGCCGAGCAAAATGTTTTGGTATCTTGCTGGGTCGCTGCCAACATGCCCTCCCAGCTGAGATAGGCTAGGGAGTCTACGCCAATGTGGGTTTCGATTTCTTGGACAGACTTGGTAGCTGCAATCAGCTGTTCTTGATTATCGGTATCGATACCGTAAAAGCAGGGATGGGTAACAGGCGGCGAAGAAATTCGCATATGGACTGCGGTGGCACCAGCGTCCCGTAAGGCTTTTACAATTTTGCCGCTGGTGGTACCCCGAACAATGGAGTCGTCTACGAGCAAAATACGTTTACCCTCCAATACATCTCGTAGAGGATTTAACTTGATTCGAATGCCTGCCTCTCGCATCATTTGGGTGGGCTGAATAAAGGTGCGACCTACATAGCGATTTTTGATTAGACCTTCTGCGTAGGGGATGCCAGAGGTTTCCGCAAAGCCGATGGCCGCAGGAATACCGGAATCGGGAACAGGCATAATCAAGTCCACATCTGCCGGTGATTCTTGGGCCAAAATATTGCCTAGACGCTTGCGATAGCTGTATAGACTCTCACCGTGATAGATGCTGTCGGGTCGCGCAAAATAGACCATTTCGAAGATACATAATCGGCGCTCGGGTTTGGCCCACTGCACCGACTTGAGACCGGCCTCGCTGATCCAGATTAGTTCCCCAGGCTGAACATCTCGAATGTGGTGGGCATTGACGATATCGAGGCCACAGGTCTCGGAAGCAACGGCATACTGGCCAGGGCCGTTGTTGGGATCATCACCGCCAAAATAGCCTAAAACCAAGGGACGGATACCGTTGGGATCACGGATGGCTAAAATACCCTCAGGGGTGGCAATAGTCAGACTAAAGGCCCCCTCACAGCGTTTACAGGCATGAATAGCGGCGTCAATCCAATCCTTACCATCATTAACGGCGTCTGCCATCAGCAGAGCGATCAGTTCAGTATCCGTGGTGGTCAGTAGGGTATGGTTGCGCGTTAATAATTCTGCTCGCAATTCGGCAGCATTGACTACATTGCCGTTATGGGCCAGGGCCATGGCTCCAAGTCGGGTAGACAAGACAGCCGGTTGGGCATTGGCAACCCGGCTAGAGCCGGTGGTGGAGTAGCGGGTGTGACCCACGGCCCACTGCCCTGGCAGGCGCTCCAGCACCTCTTCGTCAAAGACCTGGGAAACAAGTCCCATATCTTTGTGAATATTGATGCTGCCGTGATCAAATGTGGCAATGCCAGCCGACTCTTGTCCACGATGTTGCAAAGCATAGAGACCAAAGTAAGCCAGGGTAGCTACATCGTCCGTGGGGGAAAAAACAGCGAATACGCCGCAGGCTTCTTCCGGCTTGTCGGGGTGAACCTTCACGGGAGAAGAGTCTGAAAAAGTCATTTTAGGAAGAGACATCGTGAGTCCACTCAGCGTTAATGATGGCAAAAAGAGGCGACCAATGGTCGGAACGGTGTCTCCATATAATGATTGTTTTCATAGGAAAACGGATGGGGACAACTGGGGTATGGATGCTCAAGCAATGGGTAGCTTGAAAGCCTGAGAAAAAAGGAAGATGGATTTAATATTTTCTTAATCCATTTGATCCTAGCATTCTAAGCCAGCCGCATGTTCTGTCAATTGGCGGGAAGTGTTAGGTTTCTAGGGCGCGTTCTATGGCGTGATGCCAGCTGTTGGCTAGGGTGGAGACCGGGAGATCGATCAAGGGTGTAGCGCCAGGTATTTGCATCGTTAACGCCGTATCGGCATTGGTAACCGTCCCCAAAATGCTCCACTGGTAATGTAGCTGGGTGGTTAAATAAGTCTCCCAGGCAATTTTGTGGATGGGTGCTACGGTCACAATGATGCGAGCCCCCCCTTCACCAAAGAGCAGGGTATCGTGGCGCTGGGCGCTATCTGGAAGGAGAATAGTAGCCCCCAGGTTACCGCCGATGGCGGACTCGGCAAGTGCGATCGCAACCCCACCCTCAGCACAGTCATGGGCTGCCGTAATCCACCCTTGACGAATGCCATAGCGACAGGCGGCCTGCACCGCCAGCTCTAGGTCAATATCTACCTCGGGAGGACGTCCCGCCACCTGGCCATGGACAACCTTCAGATATTCCGATGCCCCCAGGGTGACCGCACCATCAGCCCCTTCCCCTAGGGGTATTCCCAATAGGTAAATCTGATCGCCAGGAGTTTGCCAGCTTTGACCACAAACCTGATCTAGGTCATCAATGACCCCCACCATGCCGACCACCGGGGTGGGATATATCGGTTGAGGGTTACCATCGCCATCCACCGTCTCGTTATAAAGAGACACATTGCCACCAGTAACCGGCGTATCAAAAGCACGACAGCCCTCGGCTAGCCCCCGACAGGCTTCTGCTAGCTGCCAATAGCCCACTGGCTTTTCTGGACTACCAAAATTCAAGTTGTCCGTAACGGCAATCGGTTCTGCCCCGACACAGCTAAGGTTACGAGCAGCTTCTGCCACTGCAGCCAGCCCGCCCCCATAGGGATTGAGATACACATAGCGAGCGTTACAGTCAGTCGTAGCTGCCACCCCAGAGTTACCGCTACCAGCATTATCTCCTTCTAGGGGACGCAACCGTAAAATCGCCGCATCGGCTCCACCGGGCAGCATCACCGTATTATTTTGCACCTGGTGGTCATACTGGTGATACACCCACTGTTTAGACGCAATGGTCGGCGTGCTAAGCAGCGCCAGCATGACATGGTTCCATGACTGACCGTTGATACCCGCAGCAGAGCCATCGGGCAACGTGCTCTCCTGCCAGGTCCAGGCAGTTTTAACGTAGGCGGGAGGCTCTGCCAACAGGTCTCGCTCATACAGCGGCGTATTATCAGCCAGGGCGGATGCCGGCACCTCAGCCGCCACCTCACCTTGAAACAAAATTCGTACAACGGGTTCTTGAATCACCTCACCCGCCACCACCGCATGTAGTCCCCAGCGTTCAAAGATATCGATCAGCTCCTGCTCACGCCCCTTCTGACCGACAAATAGCATGCGTTCTTGGGACTCCGATAGCAAATACTCATAGGGCACCATGCTAGTTTCCCGAACAGGGACTCGATCCAGGTCTAGCTCAATGCCCACACCGCCATTGACCGCCATCTCAGATGTCGAACAAGTAATACCCGCCGCCCCCATATCCTGAGCAGCCACGACCGCCCCTGTCTTAAATGCGTCTAAACAGGCTTCCACCAGGGATTTTTCTAGAAACGGATCCCCCACCTGTACCGCTGGCCGATCGGCCTCCGACTCATCCGTGAGTTCAGCACTGGCAAAACTGGCTCCGCCCATGCCATCGCGTCCGGTGGTAGAGCCCACATAGAGCACTGGATTCCCTATCCCCGCAGCGCCAGATTTGACAATCTCCTCGGTTTCCATCAGGCCAATGGCCATGGCATTGACCAAAGGGTTGCCCGCGTAGGCCCCATCAAAATAAATTTCTCCACCCACCGTTGGTACACCAAAACAGTTGCCGTAGTGGGAAATCCCCGAAACCACTCCGGTAAAGATCCGTCGTGTGTTGGGGTCATCTAGCGTGCCAAACCGTAGGGCATTTAAAACTGCAATTGGACGTGCCCCCATGGTAAAAATGTCACGCAAAATACCACCCACACCTGTGGCTGCTCCCTGAAAAGGCTCCACAGCCGAGGGATGATTGTGGGACTCAATCTTAAATACCAAGCGCTGGCCCTGCCCCACATCTACAACGCCCGCATTTTCGCCAGGCCCTACTAAGATACGCGGACCCTCCGTGGGAAACTGCTTGAGCAAAGGACGAGAATTCTTGTAACAGCAGTGCTCCGACCACATGACGCCAAACATCCCTAACTCAGCCCGGTTCGGATGACGCCCTAAACGCTGGACAATTTCATCGTATTCGCCTGGTTTTAATCCTTCAGAGGCTATTTCCTCAGCGGAAAACGGAATCGGAGCGGATGCGGTCGTAGACATTAATAGGGATGGCAGAGGTTGACAGGGTTTGATCTTAAACCGTCTCCCCGTACCCACCGCTTAATTTCAAAAAAAAAACCGACAGAACTCCCGCGAGTTCTATCGGCTGGTTGTGTGTTCCCTGTAGATGACTCGGCTAGAGTTGAGTCATCCTTAGTATGCTGAATTTACCCAGGGAGGTGAGCGATCTAAGTCATCGTTTACCTGTGATTGTGATCACATTTGATCACATTTTTTTTGATATCGATCACACATACCCGTAAATATTGGTATCTGATTTAGTATTCACTGATAGACACGCTATCCCATCGCCCCCAGCGTATTTTTCCAAGTGAGTTCTTTACAAAGCACCTGCAACGCCCGCCGATCGGTGTCCGTAAAAAGACCTGAGTCATCTAGATCCGTGAGTACTTGCTGGGTTAGCTGGGTGGCAAAGGTCCCGCCACAGCTGAGCAGATGACCATAGTATTTAAACTGTGGGCGACCATCAGCCCCGATGTGAAACTGGTGACGACTGGCGGCACCCATGGAATAAACCGGCGTATTGACAGGCACTACACTGCGAGGGATACCCTGCTGCCCGTAGGTATGTTTCCCCTGACCGTATAAGCTACCCACCAGCACCACACTCAGCAGGGTTCTGGTTTCTTGAATCAAGTCGGGGGTAAATAAAGGATCGGGAGCAGTGGTGAGCTGAGGACCGCTACTTAAAAATGCGGGGTTAAACAGCTGCGAATTATAGATAATGCCCACGGCCCCATGTCGCTGATCAGTCTCTAAGGTGACAAACTGGCCAAAGCCATAATCACTGGCATTGGGCGGATCGATGACATCCCTATTGGTATCTAGCTGCACCACATAGTCACAGTGGGAGTTTGACTTCACCACGGTACCTAGCTTGCAACCTCGGCGACTTTGGTTAGCAGCCATCACATCATCATCCATAGACAGCGCTTTCAGCATACCTACAAACAGTCAAGGGAGCACGATCAAATGTACTCCCCTGACTGTTGTGTATTCAACTGGTATGGGCTGATGTGCCGCAAAGGGACTACCCCAGAGAACTAGCTGGACATCGCCTGGATAATATAGTCAAAGTAAGGGGCTGCTTCTGCAGATTGAGTCTCGGTCAGCAGGGCCAAAGAGGCATCTTTTAAACACTCGATGGCCGCCACCATGCCTGGCACAGGCACATCAAGGGCGTTGTACATTTCACGTACACCCACTAGACCGATGTCTTCGATGGGATCCTTGTCTCCGGCAATGATGCCATAGGTTATTAGGCGCAGATACCAGCCATAGTCGCGCAGACAGAGAGCTCTCTGCTTCTGACCGTAGGCATTACCCCCCGGTGCGATAAAGTCTGGGCGTCGACGCCACAGCGCCTTACTGGCCTGATCTACAATTTTTTTCTCATTTTCGGCCAGCGTTTGAGCAATTGTAAGGCGCTGGGGACCTGTCTGCAGAAAATCTTTGATACCCTTAAGCTCGCCGCTGGTAGGATAGCGCAGCTCATCATCTGCATTGAGAATTACTTGGCTAACAACAGACATAGCTAATGAATGCGGTGACTCTTAATAACTACAGTTTAACGACTCTAGGGCCCACAAAGAAAGATTTACTTTACTTTGCCCAAAGGTTTTTTGTCTCTTGAATAATAACTGGCTGTGTTGATCAACCTGAGAATCATGTTAAGAGAGTTTACAAAAACCCGGAATTGCCTACGGATTTCCCAGACCTGAGGGACTGCCATAGAATTAAAATCCCACTGGCTAACCAGGTCGCATTCCTACGTAAACTGCACCATGACCGTACTTGTAGACACCCCTCGCTGGCAGCAGGGTCAGGTAATTGACCTCATCATTGATGAACTAAGTACCGGCGGTGATGGGGTGGGGCGTTGGCAAGATCGAGTTGTATTCGTGGCCAATGCTGTGCCTGGGGATCGGCTGCAGGTGCGTCTCACTCGGATCAAACCCACCTATGGTTTTGGTAAGGCGTTACAGATTATTGAACCCTCCCCCCACCGGGTACGCCCTGCCTGTATCGTGGCTGACAAGTGTGGTGGCTGCCAGTGGCAAACGGTGACCTACGACCGTCAGCTGCAGGCTAAGGAGACTCAGGTCCGGTCAGCGCTAGAGCGTATCGGCAACTTTCAGGCGGTCCCAATGCAGCCAATTTTGGCGGCGCCTCAGGCCCTGGGATATCGCAACAAGGCGACCTATCCGCTGGCCAGGGGGACCGGGGGGGCTCTCAAGGTGGGGTACTACCGGCAGGGCACCCATCAAATTGTAAATTTAAACCAATGCCCCATTCAAAATGAGGCGCTAAACCCTCTACTGGCAAGTGCCAAGGCCGGGATTAGACGGCGGGACTGGAGCCTATACAACGAGAAAAAACACCAGGGACGGCTACGACACCTGTCATTACGAATAGGACAAAATACGGGTCAGATGCTGCTCACACTTGTTACCACTGGCTATCTCCCCGAGGTCAAAGAACAGGCAAACCAATGGCTATCTGAGCAGCCTAGTTTGGTGGGGGTATGTCTCAATATTAATTCTGAGCAGACAAATGCCGTGTTTGGGAATGAAACCCGCTGTCTGGCGGGCCAACCTTACCTAGAGGAAATATTTTTAGGTCTGCGGCTACGCATTCAGCCAGCGACCTTCTTTCAGGTGCATACGGCCCAGGCAGAAGCCTTGGTGCAGCTTATTTTAGGGCAGCTGCAGCTGCAGGGTAACGAAACCGTGATCGATGCCTACTGCGGTATTGGCACCCTATCACTGCCAATTGCCCAGCGGTCGGCGCGCTGCCTAGGCATTGAGTCCCAAGCAGAAGCGGTGGCCCAAGCCCGACAAAATGCAGCACTGAACGGTTTAAACAATACGGAGTTTTTTGTGGGGCCGGTGGAAGAGCTGCTGCTAGCGGTGAGTGCCCACCGCTCCATTGATGTGATTGTATTGGATCCGCCTCGCAAGGGCTGCGATCGCACTGTTCTAGACGCCCTCGTAGCAATCAAACCGGCCCGCATTGTTTATATGAGCTGTAACCCAGCCACCCTGGCCCGCGATTTAAAGATACTGTGCGCCCAGGGTTTTTCCCTCAAGACGGTCCAGCCTGCGGATTTCTTTCCCCAAACGGCCCATGTAGAATGCGTGGCCTTTTTGGAACAGGGTATTTTTTGATAGCCTGACGCTGGAGACCGAGCGAGGCATCAATGAAATTTAGCGACATTGTGGAGCAGCTGGGCATTGCTGAGATATCGAGCCTGGACGCTCAGCCGGAGTTGGACCCAGACATTGTAGGCGTGAGTGCCGTACAGGACGCTCAGCCAAACACCATCAGCTACATTGAAGGGCAAAAGTTTGCATCCTATATTGACCAGACATCCAGTACGGCGCTAATTTTACCGGTGGACGAGGCGCTGCAGCGCCAAGCTACCGAGCGAGACATAGCCTGGGTCAGTACACGGGAGCCAAGACTCGGTTTTTCCCGTGCGATCGCGCTATTCTACCAACCCTTTCACCTGGCCCCCGGCATTCACCCCAGCGCCATCATCGACGCCACCGCCACCATCGGCAGCAATGTGGCCATTGGTCCCTATGCCGTTATCCATGCTGGGGCCACCATCGGTGACAACGCCTGCATTCATCCCCAGGTAGTGGTCTATCCCGAAGCCCATGTGGGGCCTCACACCACCCTCCACGCCAGCTGCGTCATTCACGAACGGGCTCAAATCGGAGAGCACTGCATTATCCATGCCGGAGCCGTCATCGGTTCCGAGGGCTTTGGGTTTGTCCCCACCGCCCAGGGCTGGGAAAAAATGCACCAGTCCGGCATCGTCGTGCTAGAGGACTATGTGGAAATAGGCTGTAACACAGCTGTGGATCGACCGGCTGTAGGAGAAACTCGCATTGGCCGCAACAGCAAACTAGACAACCTGGTACATGTGGCCCACAACTGCCAACTGGCTGATAACTGCGTTTTAGCGGCCCAGGTGGGTCTGGCCGGGGGGGTGGAGCTAGACTCGCTCGTGGTCCTAGGGGGACAGGTAGGTGTCGCTAACAACGCTAAAATCGGCCAGGGCGCCCAGGCTGGCTCCAAAGCCGGTTTACACAGTAACGTGCCCCCCGGCAGTGTCATGATGGGCAGTCCGGCTAGTCCTTACCGAACCTACCTAAAGTCGTCAGCGATTTATAACCGTCTACCCGAGATGCACCGCACCCTTAAACAGTTGCAAAAACAGGTAAATCAGCTAAAACAGCAGCTAGCCCAAGTGCCGCCGTCAAATAGCTAATAATCACTTTCGAGCCTGCTCCTGGTCCTCTTCCCCAAAGTCAGGTTCCAGTCCAACTAAGCAATTGAGCCCCGTGGCACGATTCATATGTTCCACCACGCTCAGGAAATGCTTAAATTAGTCTAAAGTTTTGGTTTACGATTGATGACATCGCTATCACAGCTGGCTGCCCATTGGTATTTTCCCTAACAGCTATGGTGGCTCTGTACCTGAACCTAAGTAATACCGGCAGTTCCTTAACCTCTAAGGGCACGCATAGACAGCTCGGTTCAGCCTAATGGTGTTTCATAAAAAGCTCATCTCTCAAAGCTCACGTCCCGATAAAAGGTTGCCCTATGTCTCTCGGATATCTTGCTCTGGTTCTCCACGCCCATCTGCCCTTTGTCCGGCATCCAGAGAGTGACTTTGTTTTAGAAGAAGAGTGGCTATTTGAAGCAATTACTGAAACCTACATTCCACTTCTGACCATGTTTAATGGTCTCAAGCGGGATGGCATCGACTTCAAGATGACCATGAGCATGACGCCTCCCCTGGTGTCGATGCTCAAGGATCCGCTGCTACAGGAACGCTACGACGATCACCTAGCAAAGCTTGAAGAGCTGACCGAACAAGAAATTGAACGCAATGAGCATAGCGGCCACCTAAAGTATCTGGCGGAATATTACGCCAATGAGTTTAACCACACGCGTCAAGTGTGGGAGGACCTCAAAGGGGACCTAATCTCTGGTTTTAAGCAATATGTTGATAGCAATAACCTAGACATCATCACCTGCGGGGCCACCCATGGCTATCTGCCCCTGATGAAGATGTACCCCGAGGCCGTCTGGGCCCAGCTGAAAGTGGCCGTCGAAAGCCACGAAGAAAATTTTGGCCGCGCCCCCACGGGTATCTGGCTACCAGAATGTGCCTACTATGAAGGGCTAGAACGCATGGTGGCCGATGTCGGTCTGCGCTACTTTTTGACCGACGGTCACGGCATTCTCTATGCCCGTCCCCGGCCTCGGTTTGGCGCCTACGCCCCAATCTACACTGAAACCGGTGTGGCTGCCTTTGGCCGGGACCATGAGTCATCTCAGCAGGTATGGTCCTCTAAAGTTGGCTACCCAGGGGCCTCGGAGTACCGAGAGTTTTACCGTGACTTGGGTTGGGATGCCGAGTATGACTATATCAAGCCCTACATTATGCCCAACGGTCAACGGAAGAACGTGGGTATCAAGTACCACAAAATCACCGGCAAAAATTTGGGGCTATCTGACAAAGATTGGTATGACCCCTACTGGGCTCGGGAAAAAGCAGCCGAGCATGCAGGCAACTTTATGCACAACCGAGGTCAGCAGATTGCCAACCTCCACGGCATGATGCAGCGCCAGCCCATTGTGATTTCCCCCTACGATGCCGAGCTATTTGGCCACTGGTGGTATGAAGGCCCCTGGTTTATTGACTATCTCTTCCGGAAAACCTGGTTTGATCAAGACACCTATGAAATGACCCACCTGGCAGACTACCTGCGGGGAAATCCCACCCAGCAGGTTTGTCGTCCTTCCCAGTCGAGCTGGGGGTATAAAGGATTCCACGAGTACTGGCTAAATGAGACCAATGCATGGGTTTACCCCCACCTGCACAAAGCGGCGGAACGGATGATTGAACTGGCCCGTCGCGAACCCGTAGATGAACTGGAGTGGCGTGCCCTAAACCAAGCGGCGCGCGAGCTGCTGCTAGCGCAATCGTCTGATTGGGCATTTATCATGCGCACAGGTACCATGGTGCCCTATGCGGTGCGACGTACCCGCTCCCACCTGCTACGCTTTGACAAGCTGAGGGAGGACATTTTAGCGGATAAGATTGACGCTGGCTGGCTAGAAAAAGTAGAAGAGATTGACAACATTTTTCCCAGTATCAACTATCGGGTATATCGGCCGCTCTAGGCCCTATGGCCTATCTAAAGCCCTGGTCTCCCAAAAAAAGCGCCGCTGAGTTCAGCGGCGCTTTTCAAAGACTCACATTTCTAAATTGCACGTCCCCTACTTCTGCTGCTGGCCATTCATAAAGCATTTCCAATGAAAAGCTAGCTCCCGCCAAGACTTCGCTCAAGGGGCGCTACCGAAAACCTGACTGCGGGATTTAAGCCGCTTGAGCAGGCTCAAATTTGTGGGCGTAGTCCTTGAGCAGGTCGTTCATCTGACCGAGGAATCCATCGCTAGAGCGCTTAATGCTCTCACGCTCGGGGAAGAAGTCAGGTCGGTCTAGGCTATTTGAAATCGCATCTTTAACCTGATCAGCAATTAGAATAGACAGCTCATCATGGGCTTTATCTCGCTGATACGCCGCACCTTCCTCGGTGGTGGCATAAAGAGGTGGTAATCGGTTGAGGGCATAGGCGGCAATATCGCCTAGATCCAGACTACAGTCGTTGCTAGCCTCAATTTCAGCAACGCGGGCAATGGCTTCTGTCAGCACTAGCTCCTCCATTACGTTAATAAACTGCTTTCGGGGAACGGCAACTACCTCACCGGTAAGCAGTGAGCCCATGAGTCGATCGAGGGCCATGTACTCCTCAATGGAAAGCTCGGATGCCGTGTCGCAGATACGACCCACCTCAGCTTCCATAGCAGGGGTCAGATAACCGTCCTGCAATGATTGTTCAACAATTTTTTCAATACTGCTCATCCTGTCAAATGGCTCCGTTGCATATCTCTGTAAATAGTCTGTAGTTGCTGCTGATCTCCGTGATGAACGTGAGCGCTAGTAACGTTCCACAAAAACTAGTGAATACAGTTGATAAACGGTTCACTTCACGGGTGAAAAATAGCTACTTATCAGCAACTGACAATCCTTATAAAACCCTGGAAAATGTCGACAAAGATTGTGTTGCTGCTATTATTCCCTGGAGTGTCTTAACAGACACATCATTTGCATACAACCACGATAGAAACAAGCATAAAAAATAAGAAATAAACGATCAGAATCTAAGCGTAGTCAAGGATTCAATCGCCAATAGACCATCATCAAGCCTGTGGTTATACGAGCATGATTTTTAGTTAACTTGACTACATATATCTACGTATAAACCACATTTGATGCCGGCTTATGGAGGTTCACAATAAATGAAATAGTTTCTCTCTGGTGCCTGCTTTAAAGTTAAAAAAGCCTCCCCTGCGTCGAGAGACTTCGCTAACTCGCTAAATTGGCATTACATCTAGCTGCCGGCCACCTTGAGATAGGCAATGGCAGCCCGCATAGCAAGCACGGTATCTCCATCAGCAGACAGACAGATAGAGTTGGAATCTTGCCACACGACGATGCCGCTAAATACGTCACCAGTCAGCAATTTGAGTTCAATAGTTTTTTGTTCACGAATCAAGGTTTGGACTTGACGAACGCTGGGTAAACCTGTGTCAAATTCAGTAGCCATGGCAGTCGTAGATAGAGCGGACAAATAGTAATAACGTACCCGGTTATACTACCTTCGGTGCAATGCCCATGCGCTAGTTCTCAGCAGATAACCTTGTATTTGGGAATTTGTCCGTCGATCAGGCATTATTTCAATTCTTTTGTGACTCCTGACTACCATGGAGATTTTCTTTAGTAAATATCACGGACTAGGTAATGATTTTATTTTGGTGGATAATCGGCACCGGGCGTCTCCGGTATTAACGCCTTCCCAGGCAGTGAGTCTGTGCGATCGCAACAGGGGCATCGGTGCCGACGGGGTCATCTTTGCCCTACCTGGCGAGCGGGGGACAGACTATACCATGCGCATTTTTAATGCCGACGGGTCGGAGCCTGAGATGTGCGGTAACGGCATTCGCTGTCTGGCTAAGTATCTTCAGGACCTAGACCGCGAGGTCGGCAATCCTCCTACCCTGCCCCACAGCTATAGAGTCCATACCCTGGCCGGACAAATTGTGCCCACACTACAGCCTGACGGACAGGTGACCGTTGACATGGGGGAGCCGCGTCTGCTGGCTGCTGAGGTGCCGTCAACCCTGACGGCAGCAGCGGAGAAAATCATCGATCGCTCCCTGACGGTGGCGGACCAAACCTATCGGGTTACCTGCCTGAGCATGGGTAATCCCCACTGCATTATCTTTGTGGAGGATACGGCCACTGTCCCCCTGGCCGATCTGGGCCCGCTGGTGGAGCACCACGCCGCCTTTCCCCAGCGCACCAACGTCGAGTTTGTTCAGGTGGTGCATCCCGACTATCTCAAAATGCGGGTGTGGGAACGGGGAGCGGGGCCAACCCTAGCCTGTGGCACCGGGGCCTGTGCCGTTCTGGTAGCGGCGGTGCTCACCGGCCGTTGTAACAGCCCTAACACCGACCTGCCAGTGCGCCAGGCCACCGTTGAATTACCGGGCGGACCACTACAGATTGAATGGTCTAGCACCGACAATCGTCTCTACATGACCGGTCCGGCGGTCCTTGTGTTTTCAGGAAAAGCTTTTTTGTGATGCCCCCCAGAATTATCCTAACCAACGACGATGGCATCGATGCCCCTGGCATTGAGGCCCTACACCAGGCTCTAGACACCATCGGGGCAAGCACCGGTATGGTCGCCCCTGACCAACCGCTCTCCGGCTGCAGCCATCAGATTAATCGGGGAGGTGCGATCGCAGTTACCCAACGCTCCGAGCAGCGATACGCCGTCAGCGGGACCCCCGCCGACTGCACGCGGGTGGCAAAGCACCTCTATCCTGAGCTGGACTGGGTATTAGCCGGTATCAACAACGGCGGTAACCTCGGTGCCGACACCTATGTATCGGGTACCGTGGCCGCCGTGCGAGAGGCCGCGCTGCTAAGAATTCCAGCCATTGCTATTTCCCATTACAAATCCAGAAATATGTCTATCGAGTGGGACATCGCGGCCCAGCGGGCAACCCGCGTGCTAAAGGCACTGATGGATAAACCCCTGGCTCCAGGGCAGTTCTGGAATGTTAATCTACCTGCAGTCGACCGTTGCGCCCCTGAGCCTGAGATTATTTTTTGTTCTGTGTGTACGCAACCCCTACCCACCCAAGCTAGCCTTGAGTCCGGCTTGTTTCGCTATACTGGCGCGTATCAAGACCGCCGGAGAGATCCGGGGGCTGACGTTGATGTCTGTTTTTCCGGGCACATCAGCGTCAGTAAGGTTTCTCTTTGGCAGGCGGCTTAAGTACCGATCCGACGCCCTATTAAAACGCTGCCATCATCTATTTCTTGTAGAATATCTGGTCAGCGATAGATGTCTTAACGGTTTATGCCCATGGTGCAACTTAGTAACGGCCTGACGCTTTTCTTTAGCCTTCTAGTGGAGGCTATTCCGTTTTTATTAATCGGGGTAGCGTTTTCAAGCCTGTTGCTATTCTTTGTCAATGAGCGCACCTTGATTCAGCTACTGCCCAAGACCCCTCTGTTAGGAGCCATAGCTGGCAGCCTGATGGGGGTGTTTTTCCCGGTGTGTGAATGTGGCAATGTGCCCGTCGCCCGGCGGCTAATTGTGCAAGGAGCTCCGTCCTCCGTAGCCGTGGGTTTTTTACTCGCGGCCCCAACAATTAACCCAGTGGTTTTTTGGGCTACCTGGGTCGCCTTTCGCGAGCAGCCGGAGATGGTTTTTCTTAGGGTAGGATTTACCCTAGTGATTGCTGTCACCATTGCCTGGGTGTTTAGCCGCCAGCCCGACCTGCGGCCCATACTGCAGCCAGCCGTCACACGACAGATGCCCAAACCGCGATCGGCTCCCGCCATGAGCCCACTGCTAAGCTCAGGAACATTTTTGATGCAGGCCGGGGGCACGACCCTCAAGATCGATGACCCAGCAGCCCAAGCGCTACTCGTCAGTGGGCCAGACCAGCCCGTTTTAGTCAAGCTGCAGCTGACGCTTGACAATATGATTCAGGAGCTCAAAGAGCTGGGGGCAGTCCTGATCCTGGGTAGCGCCATTGCCGCCTTTGTGCAGGTAGCCGTGCCCAGGGATTGGATTTTGACCCTGGGTCAAAATTTCATTACGTCCATTTTGGCGATGATGCTGCTGGCGGCCGTGGTGTCGATTTGTTCGACGGTCGATTCGTTTTTTGCCCTTTCCTTTGCCTCCACCTTTACCACCGGCGCCCAGCTGGCATTCCTGGTGTTTGGTCCGATGATCGACCTCAAAAATATCGGACTGCTGATGACGCTGTTTAAGCCACGGGCTATTTTCTACATTTTTATGCTGGCCGCCCAGCTGTGTTTTATTTTGACCCTATTTATGAATCTCTATGTCAGTTAGACGAGTTAAAAATTCCGCTAGGAGCCCTCGGCGCAAGCGCACCCCAGGGGCACCCTGGCTGCCTCAGAGCTGGTTAGACATTCTGGTGTTGGGAGCCTGGAGTCTGACGCTGTTTAGATACTGGGTAACTGGCAAAATTTTTTTACTGCTCCATCCAGACTTCATGTGGTTGGCTAATAGCGCCGCAGTTGTACTGTTGGGAATGGCGGTGTTTAGGGTCATTCAGGGGCGACGGGCCAAGCGTTTTCAGGCTCCACCTAGCCACACCACCCTGCTACCACCCCAGCTGAGTAGTTTTATTTTGCTGGCGGTGGCGGTCCTGGGTATGGTCTACACACCCCAGGCATTTGCCAGTGATACGGCCATCCAGCGGGGGGTGGCTGATACCCTAAGCATGACGCGATCGCAGCCCCAGCGATTTTTGCGTCAAACGGCATCCGAAGAGCGCACCATCATTGACTGGATTCGCACCCTAAATGTGTATCCAGAGCCAGATGCCTACACGGGGCAAACGGTCAAAGTCTCAGGATTTGTGATCCACCCCAACGAGTGGCCCGAAGGCTATCTGATGGTGTCGCGATTTGTTTTAACGTGCTGCGCGGCGGATGCCTACCCCGTCGGATTGCCCGTGCAGCTCGCCGTCTCACGTCAGGCCTATGCCCCCGACAGCTGGTTAGAAATAGAAGGCAAAATGGTCACGGCCACTATCAACGGTCGACGACAACTAACTATCGAGCCGACAACCCTCGAGACTATCCCTGAACCTCGCAATCCTTACGAGTATTAGGCCACCCCTTATGAAAACCTCCCGCCGTCAACCCCTTGATCGATTGGCGCAGGCGCTGATGGGCCTGCTAGCCGTGGTAATGGCTGGCATGGTGCTGTTGGGGGGACCAGCCGCATCCAGGGTACGGAACTTTAGCTGGCAGAATCGCCAGATCGGAGCGGACGATACGGCTTTTTTGTTTACGTTCAGCCGCCCGATGGATAAGACGAGCGTAGAGGAAAACCTCACCATCGAGCCGCCGCTGCCCGGTCGATTTAGCTGGGCCGGACGACGCATGGCCTATACTCTCAATTTCCCTGCCCCCTATGGCAATGAGTTTACGGTCAGGCTGCCCCAGGCAACCGACCGGTTTAGCGGACCAGCGGCTAACTTTACCCCGTTTGAAGCAAGCTTTAAATCCCGCGAGCGCGCCTTTGCCTACATCGGTACCGGGGGTGATGAACAGGGTCGACTGATGCTTTACAACCTGAGCACCCAGTCACAGACAGCTCTTACCCCTGAAAACTGGACCGTGCTTGATTTTCAGCCCTATACCCAGGGCGATCGCATTTTATTTGCAGCGGTGGAGCGTCAGTCAAACAAACAGCAAGATCAGCAGCTGTATACCGTGACCACAGGATTGGGGGAAGATCAAGAACTTGCCAGCGGACAAATTGAAACAATACTGGATAACAGCGAGTACCAAAATTTAAAGTTTGATTTATCGCCTGACGGCCAAACAATTGTGGCCCAAAGGGTCAGCCGCAACAATCCGGGAGATTTTGGACCTTGGGTAATTAATGATGAAAACCCTCCCCGCCGTTTGGAAACCGAACCAGGGGGAGACTTTATGATTGCTCCCGACAGTCAGTCACTGCTTCTACAGCAGGGTGAGGGAACAGCTATTATTGCCCTAAATAACGCTCAAGATGAACAGAGCGGCGATACGCTGGACTTTTTGCCCCAGTATGGTTTGGTCATGGATGTGGCGAATAACGGCTCTGCTGCTGCCATGATCAGTTTTAATCAGGACGACCCGGAAAAACGCTATACCCAGACTTTGTTCTGGGTATCTAACCAAGGAGATGAGAAACCTTTACTCAATGTCACAGGAGCGATTTTGGATGCCCAGTTTGATCCGACCAATAAACTTTTATTTTGCTTGACCAGTGAGCTACTTGAGAGTGATATCTATCAGGTACAGCCGTCTGTTTCAGCCGTAAATCTAGACACAGGTGACGTGGTCAAGCTGCTAACGCTACCGCCCCAGCCTTCGGTTCATATCAGTCTAGCCCCCGATGGATTAGCCCTGCTGTTTGATCAGTCAACATCAAGTACTGAGGTTAACAGTGCGGTGGGTGTGGATGATGGCGCTGCGGTCTCAGCGGCTAAGCTTTGGCTATTACCGCTTTACAAAACCTCTGAAGCCCGCTTAAACAGGCAGCCGCAACAAATCGAGCCCCAAGCGTTTCCCTTTGCTGGCGTCAATCCTGTTTGGATTCCGTAACACAGTGTGGTAGGCCACTAGCGCTCAGCAGCGGCCTCAGCCCCTCGCTCTAAATACATACTGAGGAAAATATTAGCCGCCGTAGGTTCTAACGCCTCTAGGGCCACGATAATCTCTGGAACAGAGTCTGCTAGAGGATCACTGACCTCGTTGACCCACTGATTGACTGTTGAACGGGCCACGCCCATTGTGACGGCCAAACGATTTTGACTGATGCCGTACTGAGTCAGTACGTGCTTTAATGCCTTTCCTGCCCTTCCCATAGCGGTTATAAATCTCACATAGATATACAACATCATGGCTGGTCCATAGTTATTGAACCGCCTACGTTCTCTCTTCTAAGCCTCTGCACACCATCAGTATAAAACGGTCCAGCGATGTGTCTTTTGTCTTAAAAACCTAAGCGCTTACCCGTAACATCAAGCCTTCTACAAGGATTCAGGTGGAAACTAAAAGTATACCCGAATCTTTTACGAAGTGGTAAACCCCCTGTGTCGAAAGTAGAAAAAAATACTGAGTTCAAATGTACTAATTTCAAAGAGCTTTTATAACAAGAACGCGCATTGAGAGGACTCAACAGATAACGCACAGGTAAAGCAAACGCTTTTGGATCGGCCCATGGATACATTTACACCTTGGCAACCATGGGGATGGTTTTCCTTAAGTAAGCCCCGATCGCGCTGGTAGATCTCAAACAGCACGGTAGTAATAATGCTCAAGAAGCTATGGGGGTATCTGTTGACCGCTGGCTGAGGGGACCAACTAACGGCTCGTCATGGGGAGATACAGCCTCGGGCAGCGCCTCAACAGCTTCGGGCAGCGCCTCAACATCAGGCAACGTTTCAAAACTACTACCAATCGCAGGCACAGGCGCTGATTCAGGATTAGCGGATTGCTCTTGAACGGGGATAAATTCCTTGTGGGGGGATGACTTTTCTCCCCAATTCTTTAACCCATCGTATCCCGGCAGGGGCTGCTCACTGGGCAATACGATGTCATCATTTTGCTCAAGCAGCTGATTGATTGGGGGCTCTGGCTGAGGTGTTACCCCAGGAGCACTATCTCCCCCAGGTATGGGCTCCACCACGGCGGGGCGCTCCCAAGGCTGCTCAGGATCTGATGTTTCAAATCGAGACTGTTGTGGCTGCCCATTAAACTGATCCAGGGGACCTTCAAGCAGCGGTTCATATTCGCCTGGCATACTGTCTAATGGCTCGGTAAAAACAGTATCTCTCTGGCCTTCTATCTGGCCTTCTATCTCAACAGTCTGGTCACTGAGATCGTTTGTTTCTAAGATTTCTGGTTCAGAGGTTTCTGGTTCATAGGTTTCTGGCTCAAAGGCCCCTGGTTCAGAGGTCTCTGGCTCTGGCATAAGGTCTTCACTTGAATAGTCAGGGGGAACCGACGGTAAAGGTTCTAGCTCACCTAACGTCTTAAGCGGGGCAGTGGGCTTTTCTGGCTGGAGTAGCGGGCGGGTTTGGGGAGAGGCATCCAAAACTGAGGGGAACTGCAGCGGCAGCGGCAACGCCTCAGAGGCCTGACGAATTTGTTTGAGAATGGCTTTAGCCGTTTCTCCAGATGCCGCTTGTGGTCTGGCTTTTCTAACACTGATGGGGAGAAACTCCACCTTCATCTGCTTTTGGCGTAGAGAAACCCGCAGAGCGGCAGTTTGGTGATCGTCAAGGGGCGCATCTTGAAATATAAAATCTCCCAGGGCGTACACAATGGGACGAGAATTATAAAGCTCGGCTCCCTGGAGCTGCTGAGGATGATAGCCCACAACTAGGTCCGCTCCAGCATCAATGGCCGATCTAGAGAGGTTTATCTGCTGAGCGCTGGGCTCTACACCGAGGTCGCCGTGCCAGCGATAGTTGACAACAATCCAATCCACTGCCTGACGTAGGGCAGCAATATCTTCGACAATGCCGTCTCGGTCCTGAATATTGATACCAGCTCTGTCCGTCGTTGCCGCTCCATCGCTGTTAGGGGCATAGCTGAGGTAGGCGATCCGCTGTCCCTTAACTTCTAAAACTTCTGGACGGCGAGCTTCTTGGTGATCTCGCCCCGCGCCTACACGATAGATACCCGCACCGTCTAGCGCCTCTAAGGTTTCCGTAAGACCGTGGCGACCAAAATCCATGGTTCGGCCTCCAGTCAGCCCCACAATATCAATGCCCCCTTGACGCAGAGCATCGACAGCATCCGGTCGAGACCGATCAAAGTAATTTTCTTGGAGGGAGGTATCGGCACTAGCAAGTGAATTACCTAACCCAACCATAGCCAAATCGGCCTCTTGATAGGCATCTAGGTCACCCAGTACTTGCTCAACGGCCCCAGGGGTCTGTAGGGGAGCCTCTCCCACGGGGACTTCACCGCCAAAGACTAGCGTCACCGTAGGGTCTTCAGGGTTGCTACTGGGCTCGTGGGGCATCACAGCAACTGTTTCAAGGGGGGCTGACACAGCTGTCCCCCGCAGGGATGAACGATGGGCAATTTCTTGGACTTCGATATCGCTCAGGGTGCGCCAGCCACCATTGTTAAACGTCGGCAGGCTTGGAGTTCCCCGATGGGCCATGCGGAAACGCTGAGACATGACGGTCTCCGTAACACATCCTAAAATAAAGGCCGCCGCTGCCGAACCGGTGACCACGATGGCTCGCATATATTTAAATTGCTGCTCAATGACATCCTTGGGCATCAGGTGACGACGTTTTTCCCGCCGTTGGCTCGAGGTTTTAGTACTGTCGATAGTAGCTGAGCGAATTTGGACTACGGGGGATGGCGCAGCGCTGCGATTTGGCCGACGACGACGCTCCTGGTGATTTGACCGACGCGGAATCAGATAGGACGGAACACTATTGAGCGTGTCGCTGCCATAGGTCGTGGTGGTAATGGCTTCAGGTTGGGGGCTGACGGCCGCCTCTGGCGGGTCGACAGGAGCCGGCGCTGGGGGGGGCGCTACCTGGGAGGGGATGGGTTGTTGGCGTTGGGTCAGCCGTACACGCTGCTGCCAGAGGGGCCGCTCTGTTCCCACCAGGCGGCCCACCAGGTGAATCCCACGAATCAGGTTGGACTCTAAGCGACAAATACGGTTACAGATCAGTCGTACTAACGCGTCTTTTTTGGGGGGGCGCTCGAATTCTAGTAAAACCTGCAAATATCCAGGACGACTACCGGTTTGGACCCTCGCGTATATGGACTGGGAAACGAGCGGATAGTTGAGCCAGAGGGCAATGGAGCGAAAATGCCCGGCGGCGGCCTGTTGTTTTACCTGGTTGATATCGACAGGGGTGTTGACCATATTTCTCTAGCGCTGACAGGGATCAGAGTGTAGATGGGATTACCAAACCCCTGAACTTGTCTGACAGACTCTATCAAAGATAGCTGTCTTGTCAACTGTATTAGCACGTTTCCTTGAATTAAACGGCAAGATTGTGCAGCGTTTGTATTTTATGGTGACTTATTCCTGAGGACTGGTCGTGGGAATTTGACTGTCGGGCTGGGGAACCGCCTGGGTTTCTGCTTCGGCGGATGGCTCGGCAGATGGCTCGGCAGATGGCTCGGCGGGCGAGCTATCGGCACTATCACTGTTCATAGCCTGAAACGCCGTTTGGGAAATCCGCCGGATCAGCTCCTGGGCGCGGCCATCATTATGGGGGCGCTGTACCAGGGTTGCGATCGCATATCGTTTACCATTGGCCATATCCATCACAGCCACGTCCCCCAAAATCTCGCCAATGTTGCCAGTTTTGTTGTAACTAACGGTCTCCTCAGTGACCCCAGCGGGTAGCAGCTTTTTATTGTAAGTACGCTGCAAAATATTAAATACCCGGTCTCGAGAGCGCAAACTCAAAATTTCCCCCTGGTGCACATGGGCCATCATTCGCACCAGGTCCTGGGCGCTGGTGGTGTTAGTCCCCTCGATATCTGGCAACGGACTGCGCAACACCGTGGCACTCAGGCCCCAAGCGACAAACTGCTGGTTGAGGGCGGTGGCCCCGCCCAGCAGATCAATAATCATATTAGTTGCCGTATTATCGCTATTGATGATCATCTGCGTGACCACATCCAAAGCGGTGTATCGAGTCCCCGGCGGCTGGGTTTGGATATCGCCAGAGCCAGCCGCCACCTGGCCAGACTGGAGCGTCAGGACCTGCTCGGCAGTAATGAGCCCTTCATCTACAGCTTTAAAGAACGCCACTAGGATGGGTAGCTTGATGGTGCTGGCGGCGGCGACTTCTGCATTGCCAGCAATATCCGCATAGCTACCCGTATCCAAATCAAATACATAAATAGTTGGCGTCAGCTCAGGGATAAGCTCCTGCAGCTCGGCCAGACTAGTTTCTAGGGCTGGCAATTTCTGGGTGGGCACCAAAGCATCATTGGCGACGGCGGCGATCACCGCTGATTGGGTCTCGGCAGCGGTCCCGTCCGCTAAGGGCTCATCTGCCGGGGCGAGGACTGACAGAATGGTACCTGCAATGGTCGCGACACCCAGACCAATAATTAACAGGCGAATACCATAGACAACGGGGACCGGTAGCTTGGGCAAAAGACCGGATCGTGGCTGCGGAGGCCACGTTGCTCCAGATCGCTGTCGGCTACGACGAACGTGGCGAGACGGGTCGACCATGTTTTCAAACATGCCAGTCGTCTTTGCTGTATCCGTCCGTGGCAGTCTCGTCACGCGAGCCGATCGGGTCCGGGCCGTCCGTGGCTGGCCCGAGCGTCGCGGTCGCCGGGACCGTCGCAATTTTGGGTGAGGCTGATTGAAGTCCGTCATGGGTATAAACACATGGCTAGTTTTTGGCCTAGGGGCTGTGGGAGTCAGCTGCCTGATGGGTAGCCCAATCAATCTGCCGCAGGATTCCACGCAGCATAGCGACATCTTTGGGCGATAGGGCCGCGCGATGCCCTATCTGTCGAAATTTTCGCATTCGGCTGGGGGCCGTATGGGGATAAAGATAACCAATTTTCAATAGCACCGATTCCAACTGGTGATAGTACCCATCTAGCTCATCCAGCGTAGCGGTATCCCTGATGTTTGGCAGGCTGTGGGCCTGCGGTCGCTGCCCTACTCGCGACAGTTCGTAGCAGCAAATGGCAACTGCCTGAGCTAAGTTTAGAGACTCATAGGGAGGACGGGTGCCAATTTTAATATAGCGTTGGGCCTGGAGGAGTTCATCGTTATTGAGACCGCGATCTTCGGGACCAAAGATCAGGGCACCGGGCGCTGGGTCAACTAACCAAGGCAGCGCTAGCTCAGGTGATTCTAACGGCGTTTGCAGATCGCGGCTGCGGGCGGTGGTGGCAATGGCCCGCTGACAGCCAGCCAGGGCGGCCGGTAGGGTGTTTACTATCCTCGCCGCCGCAATAATGTCGTAGGCATGAACCGCCATCTGTTTGGCATCGTCGCTATGGGGGTCACACTGGGGATTAACTAAAACGAGCTGGGATAGGCCGAAGTTTTTCATAACCCGTGCAGCTGAACCAATATTTAGAGGGCCAGCTGGTTCAACCAGCACAATCCGGAGATGGGCAACGGGTATTTGAGCAGTGGCCTGGTCGGGGGACATGCGATCGCAAAAAAAACGTAGGAGCCGATGGGACTAGACCGCGGCGGCCGCCCGTTAGACTGGTCTTAGAGCATACCGCGCACGCTGCACACTACCATTAAAGAATGGAAGCTTATGGCCCGCCAACGTCGCAAATCTGACCTGCCCCAAAAAACATGTCCCGTCTGCCAGCGCCCCTTTACCTGGCGAAAAAAATGGGCCGACTGCTGGGACCAGGTAAAGTATTGCTCGGATCGCTGCCGCAGACGACGTAGCAACGCCTCAAACCAAACGTCAACTTAGGGAGCTGCCAAAAAATAAAATTCCCGGAGTAGAGTGGGTAAGGGTCACAGGGAAAGGGAGCTATTGGCGGGCACCTTACTTACTAGTAAGTCCCTTAGATGGCCCCAAATGCTCAGGCCCGAATACAGGCAATGCATTTAGATCCTAAGCGCCCTGGGTAAACTTTCAAACCTCTTCACACCTCACCGATGGCTAGTTTCCGAGCGCATCGGTCCTATATACCGCATTAAATAGGGCGAAAACACCTCATAGATCAGCGTCAGCGGTTTGCCATTATGCCAAAACAAATAGTGACGCCCCCAAAACGGTCCCTTTTGGCCAAAGGCCGTTTCTAAAGGAGGGCTCCACCCATAGTAGATTCCCTGAATATCTCGGTACAGCTCAGTGCGCAGGTTAGCAAGGTTAGCCCAAATGGGCAAAGAACGATTCTTCAAATACTCATCCACATGGCTTGCTTCCCACCAGGAGGTGGCATAGGCCAGCCGCTGCCCGGAGGACGTCCGCAACCACACCTGTCGCCTCAATCGGGGGCCGGGAACACGATCGATCAATGGGGGAGCACCGTCATTGGCCATACCCACCAACGACATGTCAATAACATCAACCTCGGTGGGCTCCCGCGTCAGCAGCTGCAGATGACGGGTGGGAGAACCATCACCCAGTAGTAGAATTTGCCAGGCTGGCGATAGCTGATCGTGGGGCAGGCCCTGTTTGACAGCCGTTTCGTCTCCCTGCCAGAGCATTTCTAAAGAATGCCAGCTGGGCACTGTTTGAGCCTTGGATGAGGGTTCAAGCGTTGAAGTCAAAGCTGTTTACAAAAATTTATGACTAGTTTCATAATAAACGCTTGACCTTAGCTGTGCAGCGATCGCTTCTAGAGCCAGGCTTAACAGTTCGACGAATAGACCACGACCGCCCTTAGCACTAACCTCTCTTTTATGCATGTTTCATGCCCAAAAAAGAGGGAACCCACAGGGTTGGTCAGCAGGGGACAAAGGATAGGTATTTGCCCCGCTACGGCTTTTAAAGAGAGTCAAAAACTAATGCGGATGGCGAGAATCGAACTCGCATGGCATAAGCCACACGCCCCTCAAGCGTGCGTGTCTACCAATTCCACCACATCCGCAAACTGACGTTAAAGATTGCCCAACGGCATTTAACAGTAAACCATAAACA
>JBCDJC010000050.1:0-26540 GCA_038748225.1 Cyanobacteria bacterium P01_H01_bin.26
AGGATGTTCTAAAAATAAAACAGGTCACCATCGAAATCAGTCAGCCTGCAGAGACCTTAACCCATCAGCTATTACGCCAGGTATTAGCAGAGCTAAAGGTGATCCGGGAGCTAATTGAACAAACCCACTAGCCGTCTGTCGCGCCCTACCTCCACCAAAATTCTCAGCCTGTGACGAGTCCCCTGTCCCAATGTTATTGACTCAATACTTTGTGTGTTCCCCTAGGTCCAGATCTTCAAAGCAGTGTTAATCTTAAATTGATTGAGTACTGCCGGGTAGATGCTGGGTTTGGCAATGGTTGATAGCATTCACTACACACTGTTCGATGCTTACCTTAGCGAACTTCACCCGCTGGTACGCTGCAAAAATCAACCCTTATGACCAGACCGCCGTAGGGCCAGTTTTTTAACATCGCTTAATAATCTTGAGTTTTTCCAAAGGTGTGTTCGCCCGTTGAAGCTCCATAAGGTTCATCAAATTTTTTATTGATTTTTGCATATCTCCAGTATGGAATCCGCCAGCCAGTTAGAGTCCAATTCAGAACCTCCCCATAGTCCGTTTGTGGAACTACTGGGCACATTGATTGCTTTAGCAACGTTGACCCTGCCCTTGTTTACAGTTGCCTATTTCTCTTCGACAGCTATCGATAGCCTTGGCAGACTTCCCTATTCGTCAATACAAACTAACGAATAAGATATCGTCCACCCAATGGGTGCTTGCTCCCTTTTCTCCTAAAATGCTAGTCGGGATAGACGACTTCTAGGGTTTATCCCAATTAATCATAAGTAGCTGGAGAAACATTGTGGATTTATCTCGTATTCCTGCTCAACCCAAGCCGGGATTGATCAACGTACTGATCGAAATTTCAGGCGGCAGCAAGAATAAATATGAGTTTGACAAAGATATCAATGCATTTGCCCTGGACCGGGTCCTTTTTTCATCGGTTCAGTATCCCTATGATTATGGGTTTGTACCGAATACCCTTGCAGACGATGGCGATCCGTTGGATGGCATGGTTCTAATGGATGAGCCCACCTTTCCGGGGTGTGTGATCGCAGCGCGACCCATTGGTATGCTCGAAATGATCGACGGTGGCGATCGCGACGAGAAAATTTTATGTGTTCCTGACAAAGATCCTCGGTATGTGGGTGTCAAAACCCTTGATGATATAGCATCTCACCGATTAGACGAAATTTCAGAATTCTTTAAAACCTACAAAAATCTAGAAAAGAAAGTAACCGAAATTTTAGGCTGGAAAGGTCTCGATGAAGTTCAACCCCTAGTAGAAAAGTGTATCGCCGCGGCTAAGTAGTCCGGTCGTTGGTAAATCCTCTCCGAATAATGGACTAAGCGATACAGGGACACATCACCGTATAAAATGTGTCCCTGTGTTGCCTATGGTCTACTTTGTGCTCGCTCCAATCCGCCTATTGCTTTATTGGAGCCACCAGGGCTGAAAGTATACAAGCTTAGTCATTTTGGGGACGACCAAACTTCTATGAGCATCCGTGCAATTTGGGAGTACACGCTGTGAGTGTATCTGCCCACCTATCGGGTAAAGAAATTACACCGCAGAAAAAGTTATACCCCTCGATCAAATTTTGGGGTGTGCGTGGTAGCGTGCCGACGCCCGGTGCGGCGACGGCATTTTATGGCGGTAATACCCCCTGTATTGAAATTTTGGCTGACCAGCAGCGCTTTATTTTTGATGGAGGTACCGGCCTCAGAATGCTGGGCGAAGCCCTATGCCAGGTACCCAAACCGGTCGAAGGCCATCTATTTTTTACCCATACCCAGTGGGATCGGATCCAGGGATTTCCATTTTTCCTACCCGCGTTTGAACCAGGCAACCACTTTCATATCTATGGGGGGACCGCCGCCAATGGAGCCTCTATCAAACAGTGCTTGACAACACAGATGCTCAAACCAGGGTTTGCACTCCCGCTGCAGACCATGAAAGCAACCCTGACATTTCATGACATCACCCCCGGCAGCACCGTCAACATTGGCAACACCACCATTGAATCCATTGGGCTCAACGCCCAAACCAACGCCCTGGGCTATCGGCTGAGCTACCAGGGAAAATCGGTAGTATATGCTACCGATACGGACCACCGTCAGCTCGACGATAACCTTTTATTCCTAGCACACCGGGCAGATCTGCTGATTTACGATGGCACATACGTCGATCTCTGCGATCACATGAGTCTCGAGCCCTCTCCCAAACCGTGGCAAGCGGCCATTCAGTTAGCCCAAACAGCCCAGGTCAAGCAGCTTGCTATGATTCACTACGGTCCCCGCCAGACCGATACGATGTTAAGCACCCTGGCTCACCAGCTCAAAACCGTTACCCCCCCGATCTCCTTGGCCCATGAGGGTATGGTGATCCATTTAGGAAGCGCTTAGCCAAAAACTCGCTAGAGCGGATTGCGGGAAAAATTGCCGCTACGGCTGGGGCGACGACTATCATCCCCCTTGGGCTTAGCTTTGTTGACCCTCAGCTCACGCCCAAGCCATTCAGCTCCATCTAATTCGGCAATGGCGAGATCTTCTTCTTCATCCTTAACCATATTAATAAAGGCAAACCCTCGCCGTTTGCCAGTTTCACGGTCAATGGGTAGAGTAATGCGGGCAACCTCGCCATACTCTACAAAAACGTCTCTGATATCCTCTTCTGTGGCTTGGAATGACAGATTACCAATGTAAATAGTCACGATTGCTCTCCGGTGAATGTGTGTCGGGCTGCTACTAAACGGTTGAAGATAAACAGCCTATTCGGGTGATATCATACCGCACGGCTTTTGGGCTCGTGTGGTTGGTCGACCTCAATTTATCTCTAAATTATCAAATTTAAGTATTCACCATCCGCTATACTGCCTTGACAAACCCTGTGATTGAGATATTAAATTCCCCGTGCAGCCCCTAAGGACATTTTTAGGCAAGGACGTTTTCAGGAAAGGAGCTATCGTCGACCCAAGCTCTTCCCCTGGCTGTGTGTCTCATCACGACGTTTAATGGCATCTCTTGATTCGTCTGACCTAGATCTCTTAGGTCTCGATCTTAACCACAGGGCTCGTAACCAGCTTAGCCACAAAGACCGAGCTGTTCACAACTGGTATCGTTTTGTTCTGTCCTTCCCCCCCCACCTGGTCAGACACTATCTTCAACGGTTTCACGCCACCGAAAAGACTATTGTCCTAGACCCATTTGCTGGCACAGGCACCACCCTGGTGGAAGTCAAAAAACAGGGGCTGTCCGCCATGGGGATCGAAGCAAATCCGATGGCGCACTTTGCTTGTTCAGTAAAGGTAGACTGGTCACCCTGCTCAGAAAGCCTGTATCGATCGGCTAAAGCAATTGCCGAGGCTACTCAAAATGAACTCACCCTACTGCCAGATCTGGCTCCAACACTATCCCCTGAGGCAGCTGGCCTGCTGTTTAAAGATGCGATTAGTCCCCGACCGCTACAAAAAGTACTGACCCTGCTGAGACATATTGACTATGCGTACCAACAGTCGTACCAACAGTGCGGCACCCAATGGTCCCACAGCCGTCTAGCCCTGGCCAATGCTGCGGTACTGGCGAGCAATCTGCGATTTGCGCCAGAAGTTAGCGTAGCTCGCAAACATAAGTCAGACGCCCAGGTTGTTGATCTGTGGCTAGATCAAATCAATACCATAGCTACAGATCTAAACACGCTACAGGCCATGTCTCTAGTCGCTCAGCCTGCCGTGGTTCATCTAGGGGATGCTCGCCAACCCCACCAGTATCTGGCTCCAGATTCAGTGGATATCGTCATCACTTCCCCCCCCTATCCCAATGAGAAGGACTATACTCGCACCACCCGATTAGAATCAGTGCTGTTAGGATTTTTAGAAGATAAAGCCGGACTCCAGGCAGTTAAACATGATCTTGTTCGCTCCAACAGTCGTAGCGTCTATCACGATGACAATGACGATCGGTGGGTGCAAAACTATCCTCAAATTTTAGAGCTGGCTGATAAAATCGACCAGCGTCGAGAAGAGTTGGGTAAAACCAGTGGATTTTCCCGTCTCTATGCCCAGGCTACCCGCCTCTATTTTGGTGGCATGACTCGCCACCTAACTAATCTACGCCACGTATTACGTCCCGGGGCTCAGCTGGCCTATGTCGTTGGAGAACAGGCGTCATACCTACAGGTCCATATTCCCACTGGCTCCTTGCTAGCTAAAATTGCCCAGGACCTGGGCTACCAGCTGATCGCGATAGATCTTTTTCGTACCAGGCGAGCATCTAAAACTGAGGTAAACCTTAGGGAAGAGGTGGTCTTACTGAGCTGGCCAGGCCCATAGTCTCCTACAGGAAAGAACCCCAGCCCATCGTACCCATATCGTACCCATGGGGATTGTAATTGGGTTGCTCAAGCAAAGAGCATCTTTACAATAACAACAGCTGTGGCGATGCAATAGAGCAAACATAGGCTATTAAAGAGCCATACCAAACCAACCATGGAAAAATTCAGCCATGGGTTGGTCTCGATCTGGGATGAAAAATTCATAGGATAATTGCCCATCGTGAATCTCTATGATTTTAGTGGTGTAGCCATTGCTGGCCCCAAAAAAAGCTAAAAGTTCAGGTTTGTTTAGATTTGTTCAAATTTCATCCACCGCTCGCCCCCTTGGCTGTCGATAGGTGAGTAAGAACTGTTCAATAGCCCTAAGGGCATGGTCGCATCCTTTATGGGCTTTGGATGAGAGGTCGCTACCTAGAGCACAGGATTCGATCGGGACGTTTACCAGCCAAGCCTGGGGATGGCGGCTATGGAGCCGCTGGGTAAGACAGAGTAGGGCCTGGGGATCGTAGGTTGCGAATGCCATGGACAGTGGGGGCAGGTCACACGGGACTATGGGAGTAATCTGCACTGTGCGAATACGTGTTTGATTACAGGCATCCACAAATATGACGTAGTGGGCTTTAGCGATGTCAGCCGTGAGGTTTGGGATCAGCTGGGGGACAGCTACGGCCTTGACGGTCGGTAGGTTCCACTTGGCAACCGCCGTTGCGACCCAGGGGCCAACAGCAGCATCTCCACATAGTTCATGACCGTAGCCGATAATTAGAAATTCATAGTCAAGGGCGGTTGATATTTGAGGCGGTGCCTGGGTTGATGACTGGATTGATGGCAGCATGGTGTTTAGCTAATGGCTGATTTGAGGACAACGACGGCCTGGTCATACTATCTTTGACAAACAACATGACTGTCTCCCTTGAGAATAAAGTTGTTGTCAAAAGTCTCCTGGGTGGGATTTTAAAACAGATTCGAAGTGTTTAAAAGAAACCCCCAAAGCTTTTATAAACTAGCCAAAGTGACCGCTAACATAGTCTCGGGTTAGCTGCTCGTGGGGGCTTTGAAAGATAATCTCAGTGGGGTTATATTCCACTAAATAACCATGGCGATGACCGTTTTCATTGGTTTTAGTATTGAAAAATGCGGTCATGTTAGATACGCGAGCTGCCTGCTGCATGTTGTGGGTCACAATGATAATTGTGTAATGGTTTTGCAGCTCCCGCATTAGGTCTTCAATGCGGTGGGTGGCCATTGGATCTAGCGCAGAGCAGGGCTCATCCATGAGCAGCACCTTAGGCTCAACTGCAATGGAACGAGCAATACAAAGCCGTTGCTGCTGGCCTCCCGATAGGGCAAAGCCGCTCCGGTAAAGTCTGTCTTTGACCTCATCCCACAGACCAACCCGACGTAAAGAGTGCTCAACCAACTCGTCTAGGTTGCCTGTATAACCATTGATGCGAGCGCCAAAGGCAATGTTTTCATAGATAGAACTGGCAAATGGATTGGGTTTTTGAAATACCATCCCAATGTGGCGACGGAGCACGTCTACCGCCATGGTTGGGTCATAGATACTTTTTCCATAGAAGAGAATTTCTCCTTGGGTGTGTGCTCCTAAAATCAGATCGTTGAGGCGGTTAAAACAGCGCAGGAGAGTGCTTTTCCCACATCCTGATGGACCGATTAGCGCGGTAATTTGATGTTCTGGGATATCGCAGGAAACGTCGTAAACACCCAGGTCTGCTCGATAGTAAACAGTGGTGTGACGAACGCTAAGAACCGTTCTAGGCGGTGCCAGCGTTGCTGTTGGCGAGGTCATTGTCAGTCTCTTGTAACGTTCTTTGTCTAACTAGGCTAAAAAATCAGGATTACGCTCTTTGATAAAACCCACCATCATAGGACTCAGGGTCGTGAATAGCGTAATGACTAAAACAATCAGATACTGGTCCCATGCCAGCTGCGACAGATAGGTCCACGTTGCTGAGCGCCCGAATTCAAAGCGCCCCAGGGCAACATAGGTGACATTGCAGATAAAGGAGGTCCAAAAGTCAAACAGTACGGCTAACACCCAGGCACATTTGAGCAAATATGTTTCCTGGCGTCTGATGCGTTTCCCGGTCCAAATAAATCGGGTGGAAAAGTTAAAGGCTCCTGCAATTAAGGTGCCAACTAAACTTAGACCGATGGCAATAAAGTGAATCCCATCCAAGATTAATAGGGTGCCTAGAAACGTGGTGAGTAAATCCCAGATCATGCTGAGGCGAAAAGCGCTGATCAGCACCAGTCGGGGTAGATCGATACTGTTGGGGATTTTGGTGTTGGGGATTTTGGGTTTTGTATCGTGTCTCATGGCTGGGATAGCCTCACCAGTCTGGACTATGGCTCTAGGCTAATCGGGAAAGCTGAGGAACTTATGAAGAGCTTGGATATGGGGGGTTTAAGATGGGGCATGCGATCGCACCCCTAAATCCCGAGCCAGAAGTGTTGCAATTTACAAACACCTGTTCGAGTTGTCATCAACTCGCGTTAGCGTGGGCGTTAGGAGAACAAGCCTAAAAGTGGCCGTTTTTGACGTCAATTTTTGGCGTACTGGTTGCAAGGGGGGAGTTTAGTGTGAAGATTCTCCTGGTTGACGATGACAGAATCCTAGTAGAGGCATTGGTGAGGGCGTTAACAGCAGAGCATTACGCTGTGGACGTCGCCACTGATGGTTGCATGGGGTGGGAGCTGGCGTCTGTCTGTTTTTATGACCTGATTTTGCTGGATGTAATGCTGCCAAAGTTGGACGGCATTAGCCTCTGCCGTCGGCTGCGATCCCACGGCAGCCAGTCCTCAATTCTATTGCTAACGGCCCAAGATGCCAGCAGCAGCAAAGTGTTAGGTCTAGATGCCGGGGCCGATGACTACATGACCAAGCCCTTCAACCTGGCGGAGCTTTTAGCCCGGATTCGGGCGCTGCAGCGACGGGAATCGGTCACCCTCCAGCCGGTGCTCACCTGGGAGGGGCTGTCCCTTGACCCCAGCACCCGTGAGGTGGCCCACCGGGGGGAGTTTATTTATTTACGACCCAGGGAATACGATCTGTTGGGACTGTTTTTGCGTAATCCCCAGCGGGTCTTTAGCCGGGGGGCTATTTTAGATCATCTTTGGTCCTTTGAAGAAACGCCGGGCGAAGAAACCGTCACCGCCCACATTAAGGGTCTGCGCCAGCACCTGAAAGCGGCGGGGGTGCCCCATGACCCCATCGAGACGGTCTATGGCATTGGCTATCGACTGCGCCCAGCCGAACAAGCGGTTGCAACCCAAGCCAATAGCGCCACCGCCGCCATTTGGGAGCGGACCAAACAGCGACTCAGCCAGCGCGTCGCCGTAATTGAAGCCGCCACCGCCGCTGGCGTTGCCCTGGCCGACGAGCTGCGACAGCAGGCAGAAAGAGAAGCCCATAAGCTAGCCGGTTCCCTGGGCATGTTTAACTTTGACCAGGGTTCAAAACTGGCCCACACCGCCGAGCAGGCGTTCCAAAACTGGCCCCAGCTGCTAGACCATGAGCGCAGCCAGGTGGCGAATGTGATCGTCCAGCTGCGGCAGACTGTACAGCAGGCTGTCCTGGAGAGTCCCCCCACCCTGTTTGAGACAGCATCACCCCCGGGCCGCTCGCCCCAAACCACCTATCTGCTGGTCGTCGGCACCGACAGGACCTTTCAAACCGACTGTGCCGCTGCGCTGGCCGCCAGCGACTGGACCGTGCGGTTTTACCCCGACCCGGTGGCGGCGCAAGGTCAGCGCCCGGACGTGGTGCTGCTGGACCTAACCACCGCAGCACCACGGACCCGGAGGCTCAACCCTGAGCTAGTGACCTTTTTGACGGGGTTACAGGCGCTGACTCCGCCGGTACCCGTGCTGCTGCGCACCGACCAAGATGATTTGCTCGATCGGGTGCAGGCGGCCCGTTTAGGAGGCCGGGGGTTTATTCCGTCCGCCGTACCGGCGGCGGCGGTGATCGAAACGGTGCTCGATCTGTGGACACGCTCCCAGGCAGACACCGCCAAGATTTTAGTTGTGGATGATGATCCGCAGATTTTAGAGGCCATCGGTTTTTTGCTTAGACCCTGGGGGTTAAAGGTATTTACCCTGGCGGACCCGCGGAGGTTTTGGCAGGTCTTTACCGAGATCCAGCCCGATGTGCTGGTCCTTGATGTGGAAATGCCCCACATTGGCGGTCTTGACCTTTGTCAGGTTGTCCGTAGCGATTTGCAATGGAACCACATTCCCATTTTGTTTCTCACCGCCCACACCGATGCCACCATCCGGCACCAGGTGTTTGAAGTGGGGGCCGATGACTATGTTTCCAAACCCGTGGTTGGCCCAGAACTGGTGACCCGTCTGCTCAATCGTCTAGAGCGATCGCGGCTGGGACGCTCACAGATGAAAGCAGATACCCTGACGCGGGTGGCTAACCGTTCCCAGGCAATGCAGGCCACCACCCAGGTGTTGACCATGGGACATCAGCATCGCCAGCGGGTGTGTCTGGCCATGCTCGCTGTGGATGCCGTAGACTCCATCAATCGCCAGTATGGCTATGGAGCGGGTGACAGGGTTTTGCTCCAGTTTGCCCAGCGGCTGCACCAGACCTTTATTGGCGATGATGTCATTGGCCGCTGGGGCGGACGGCTGTTTATCGTGACCATGTACGGTCTGAGCCCCGACGATGCCCGACGGCGTCTGGAAAATCTGCGCCGGCAGCTGGCCCCTGCCCTGCCCCAGGCGAACCAAAACGGTACGGCCCCGACCGTCGGGCTGCCCATCAGCTTTAGTGCCGGGCTGGTGGGCTATCCAGCGGCTGAGGAGGCACTGTCGACAGACTGGCCAGTGGGTGACGCCATGGCCCTGGCTGGGGCGGCCCTGGCCTGCCTAGAGCAAACTCAACTGGGACAAATCCTGTCGGCTTAGCAAAAGGAACCTTAGATGCAGCGCCGTCGTTTATTGAGACTGTCTCGACTCTGGAAAATGGTTTGGCGGTCGGTAACCATGGCTGTTTGTATGGTGCTGGTGACGCTGCTGCTGTGGCAGTCTCTCAGAAACCAGCAACAGGCCCAGCTCCGACGCCGAATCGACTTTGCCACCGTCAGTATTGGTCGAGAGATTCGCTCGCAGACAGACAATCGCGCCCACGCCCTGGAGCGCATGGCAGAGCGCTGGGTGGCCCAGGGGGGGCTGTCCCAGGCCAACTGGAGTGCCGATGCTGAAAGTTTGTTGGAGGACTATCCGGGATTCCGGGTGATTGCCAGGGTGGACCCCGACTACAGGGTGCGCTGGGAGGTGTCAAACAGTGGGATTCCCCCGCGTCCGCTAACGGCGGAACCCCTGCCCCAGGGGATGTTAGATGTTATTCGCACCCGAGGCACCGTCAGCATTACCTCCACGGTCCGTCTGGCAGGGGGAGCCCAGGGGGTGCTGGTCTATGCGCCTATTTTTTTAACTGACCAGTCCTTTGGCGGCTTTATGGTCGGGGCGGTTGGGGTGCGACCCCTGTTGGATAGCGTTTTAAATGAGCGGGTTGCCCCTGACTATGCGATCGCAGTTCGAGCGGGTGATACGGAGATCTATCGCCGCACCCCCGACAGCTCCACCGACGATCGGTGGAGTCAGCGCACCCGGATCGAGCTCCACGGTCTCCTCTGGGAGCTAGAAGTCTGGCCCACCCCGGTTCTCCTAGCCCAGGAGCAGTCGCTGCTACTGCCGGTGATTTTAATTAGCGGGTTGCTGCTGGCGGGGCTGTCCGCCTGGGTGGTGGGTCTAAGCCAAACCTCCCAAAATCGCCAGCGACGGCTGCTGGCTGAAACCAACGAACGCCAGCGGGCCGAACAAGATTTAGAGCGATTTTTTAATCTATCGGTCGACCTACTGTGCATTGCCGGTACGGACGGCTATTTTAAGCGGGTCAATCCCGCCTTTGAAACCACCCTGGGGTATTCAGAGGATGTCCTGCTCTCCCAGTCGTTTCTCAGCTTTGTCCACCCGGACGATCGGGCCGCCACCCTGGCTGAGCTCGACTCCCTAGCCGCCGGTAAACCCACCCGCAGCTTTGAAAATCGCTATCGCTGTCGGGATGGCACCTATCGCTGGCTGCACTGGGCCACGTTTCCCATTGTGGAAACCGGTTTGCTCTGTGCCGTCGCCCGAGACACCACCGACCGCCGAGCGACCGAAGAAAACGTCAAGCGGTTTAGCACCCATCTCAAACATCTCCACCGGTTGAATACCACCCACTATGAAAGCTTTGATGCTCTGTTTGCCGATTGTTTAGACATCGGCTGCCAAATTCTGGGTCTAGAAACCGGTATCATCAGCCAAATCGTAGACCAAACCTACACCATTCGCTCCCTACGGACGAATCTAGCCCTGGTCGTCGGCCAGGAATTTCCCCTGGCCAATACCTACTGCGCCGCTGTGGTCAAAGCGCAACAAACCGTCACCTATGGCCAGGTGGGCACCATGGCTAATCTGCGAGGGCACCCGGCCTATCAAACCCTGCACATTGAGAGCTATCTGGGGACACCCATTTGGGTAAATGAGACTATCTACGGCACCCTCAACTTTTCATCCACCCAGGTGCGCCCCCATGCTTTTTCCCGCCATGAGCAAGAGATTGTTGAACTGATGGCCCAGAGTATCGGTCGCTTTTTATCAGCCGACCTGGCCCACCAGCAGCGGCAGATTGCAGAAGCCGCCCTGCGGGAAAGTGAGGCTCGATTTCGCACCGTTGCCAACAGTGCCCCGGTCCTATTGTGGATGACGGGCACCGATAAACGCTGCACCTTTTTTAATCAAACCTGGCTTACATTTACCGGTCGCAGCTTTGAGCAAGAGCTGGGGGATGGCTGGACTGAAGGCATCCATCCGGATGACTATGCTCGCTGTCTAACGCTGTACACCACCGCCTTTAATGCCCACCGCACCTTTGAAACCGAGTACCGGATGCGCCGGGCCGATGGCCACTATCGCTGGCTACTGAGCCGGGGCGTACCGCGATTTCGCCTTGACGGCAGCTTTGCAGGGTATATCGGCACCTGTATTGACATCAGCGATCGTCGCGAGGTGGAAAAACTTAAAGATGAGTTTATTTCGGTGGTCAACCACGAGCTGCGCACCCCGCTCACCTCCATCCTGGGCTCGCTGGACCTGCTGGCTAGCGGTATCTTACAAACTAAGCCTGAAAAAGAACAGCGGATGTTGCAAATCGCCGCCACCAACGCCGAGCGGCTAGTCCGGCTGATCAACGACATGCTAGACATCGAACGGATCGAGTCCGGCAAAATGACCCTCAACAAACAGGTGTGCAATGGCGCTGAGCTGATGACCACCGCTGGGGATGAAATCCGGGGGCTAGCAGCCCAGTCAAACATTCAGCTATCGGTAGTCCCACTGCCGGTGCGAATCTGGGCTGACCCGGATCGGATTATTCAGGTGTTTACCAATCTTTTGAGCAATGCCATCAAGTTTTCACCCGCCGGATCCACCGTGGCGCTAACGGCTACCCTGACAGCATCGCCCCAGCAGGTACAGTTCCAGGTCCACGACCAGGGGCGCGGCATTCCCCCGGATAAGCTCACCGCGATTTTTGGTCGCTTTCAGCAGGTCGATGCCTCCGATGCCCGCAAACGGGGGGGGACAGGGCTGGGGCTGGCGGTTTGCCGTAGCATTATCCAGCACCACGGCGGGCGGATCTGGGTGGAGAGTACCCCCGAGCGGGGCAGCACCTTCTTTTTTAGTTTGCCGGTGCTGCCCCCGGCGGTGCTGTCACCGGCGGTGGAGGCCACTGGCCCCCGGGTGCTGGTGTGTGATGACGATCCCTCAGTGCGTACGGTGATTGGGGCGATGCTTGAGCACCAGCACTTTCGGGTGATTTTGGTGGATTCGGGACCCGCCGCCCTGACCCAGGCCCAGACCCAACAGCCCGATGTGATTTTGCTAAATTTGCTAATGCCAGGTATGTCCGGCTGGGAGATTTTGGCGGCGCTCAAGGCGCGATCGCAAACCAAAAATATCCCTGTCATTATCCTCAGCGGTTTGCGCCCGGAAGAGGATATTAGCCTACAGTCAAAAGTCAGCGACTGGATTGTTAAACCCCCGGATGAAACCGTCCTTTTTCAGGCACTGCAGCGGGCGCTACCCCAAAAAGAGATCTGTGTGCTGATTGTTGAAGACGACCTCGATCTCGCCCAGGTGTTGATAACAATCTTTGAGCGCCACGGCATTACCGCCCACCATGCCGCCACTGGCCAGCTGGGCATCCAGCTCAGCCAGCAAATTACCCCCGATCTTTTGGTTCTCGATCTGGCGCTGCCCGAAAGCGATGGCTTTACTGTTGTTGACTGGCTGCGGCAGCACAACCAGCTCCGCCGGGTACCCCTGGTGATTTACACGGCCAAGGATCTCGATGATGCCGAGCGCCAGCGACTACACCTGGGACAAACCCTCTTTTTGACTAAGGGTCGTGTCTCTCCAGAAGAGTTTGAAAAACAAGTTATGCAGCTGATTAGCCGGGTCACCTCCAACCCCCTTAGCCCCTAGCGTTTAACTATGAAACATATTCTCATTATTGACGATGAAGAGGACATTCGAGATGTGGCCCAGGTTGCCCTGGAAACCGTAGGCGGCTGGCAAGTATCCACCGCCAGCAACGGTCCAGACGGTCTGGGCCTGCTCCAGACCCAGCCCTGCGATGCGGTCCTGCTGGATGTAATGATGCCGGATATGGATGGTATTGAAGTCTTTAGACAAATTCGAGCCAACCCTCAAACCCAGACAATTCCGGTAATTTTGATGACGGCCAAAACCCAGGCTACCGACCGGCAACGATTTTTAGACCTGGGGGTGACAGCCATCATTACCAAGCCCTTTAAGGCCATGTTCCTGACCGAGCAAATTGCTGACATTCTAAAGTGGTAATCCTAGGGTTTCAGAACTTTTTCATTTTTGGGGTTTAGCCTTTGAAATAGTTACCTGGCTAATGACCGGGTTGCGTTTGTTTTACCACCCCAGGACCCAGGCTATGATGTACCCTGAAACCGCCGAATTGCTGCAACAGCCCCAGGATGATCGCGGACGCATCGCCCTATTTATCGATGGTTCCCACCTATTTTATGCGGCCCTGCAGCTGGATATTGAACTCAACTACACCCATCTGCTGTCCAGCCTGACGCTGAATGGACAGCTGCTCAGGGCGTTTTTCTACACGGGTGTGGACAGCCAAAATGAAAAACAGCAGGGCTTTTTGCTATGGATGCGTCGCAACGGCTATCGGGTGGTGACCAAGAACCTGGTACAGATGCCCGACGGGTCTAAAAAAGTCAATTTAGATGTGGAAATGGCGGTCGACATGCTGACGCTGGCGCAGCACTACGACACGGCCATCGTCGTCAGCGGTAACGGTAACTTGGCCTATGCGGTCGATGCGGTCAGCCAGCGCGGCGTACGCATTGAGGTAGTTGGGCTTAAATCCATGACCAGTGAAAGTTTGATCAATGTGGCCGATACCTATGTGGATCTGGCCACCCTGCGGGACAACATTCAAAAAAGTGACCAGAAAATCGGTACCCGCTCCTTTGTTTACCGACCGCTGACGACTGAGGCGGTTTAGGGGATCTGCCAAAAAATAAAATCCCCGGAATAGAGTGGGGAAGGGTTAAAGGGAAAGGGGAAAGGAGCTATTGGCGGGTGCCACCAGCAAGTCCCTAGGGGGCGATTTGGGGACCGTTGGCCAGCTATAAAATTTCCACAATCCCCATCATGCCCTGGTCCTCATGGTCAAGGATATGGCAGTGGTAGACCGTACGACCGACAAAGTCTTCAAATCGGACCCGAATGGTGACGCTTTCATTCCCTTTAATGCCAACCGTATCCTTCCATGCCAGCAGCGATTCGGGTTGACCATTGCGCGCAATCACCTGGAAGCGATTGGTGTGTAAGTGAAACGGATGGTCGATGCTGGCTCGATTGACAATGTGCCAGTCCTCCACCTGATTGAGGCGGACCTGGGTATCGACCCGATTTATGTCAAAGGATTTGTCGTTGATGATAAAGCCCGTGGGCTCCACCGTTGCGTCAATACCGTGGTTGAGCACAAACTCACGGGTGGTGATAGGCGTTGGCAGCGGCGTCACTGGCAGCAACTGCTGGGGTAAGGGCAGCGGCTCCGAGTGTTCGCTAGCCTGGTAGCGTAGGGTCGCTAGGGTGGTTTGGCGAGGTTTGACTACCCCGGCCATGGTGTCAACAGCTGTGCCTAGGGAGGCAACCATCGTGCCGATACCGCGATCGTAGGGCAGGCTCAGCAGCCGATAGTCCCCCGGTTCTTGCTGAGCTGGAATCAGCAGTTCGGCCCGCTCACCGGGGGCCAGCACTAGGGTATCGAGGGCGGTGGGAGCTGCGATCGCACCGCGATCCGTCGCCATCAAAAACCATGGATGGTTCTGCAGCCGCAGCCGATAGATGCGCGATGCCGACGCATTGATCAGCCGCAGTCGCAGCAGTCCGTTTTGGCCAACGGGCACCACCGGATTGCGCTGGCCGTTGGCCAGCTGTAGCACCCCCTCGCGCCCCCAGCGACGGCCCAGGGCATGGGGAGTCGACGGTGTCGCCCCAAAGTCCTGGAGCACCAGCAGCGCTTCTTCTGCCTGTTGCAGTTCAGGTATATCGTCAAGCTCGCCTCGAATAACCAGGGCACCGGCCAGACCGCCAAACACCTGGGGAGCTACATTCAGGTGGTAGTGGGGATGGTACCAACCGGTCATAGCCGGGTGATTGGCGGGTATTTGAAACTCATAGGTGTGGCGCTCACCCGGCGGCACCTCCAAAAAAACATTGTCCACCTGGGGGGAAATGTGTAACCCATGGTGGTGCAGATTGGTGGGTGTTTCCAGCCGGTTGATCAGGGTAAGCCTGACCGTATCCCCGGCCCGGGCCTCAAGTAGGGGACCGGGGGACTGGGCGTTGTAGGTGAGCAGCTCGGTGGGCTCATCCACCCGCGCCAATGTTCGGGCCGTCAGCGATAGCTCTAATAATCCGTCTCGACTGACAATGTGGCGGGCGGGGCCGCCACACCCAGACAGTAGCGGCGTCGCGGAAACAGCAGCGGCATACCTGAGAAATTGGCGGCGGTCCATGGGCGAATAACGGACAGAACGGCTGTCTTATTGTGACAGCACGGGCTACCGGCTGCTACCGGCTAATCTGCCACCGCCGGGTCGGGCAGTTTCAAGGTGATAAGCTCAGCCAGTAGTACACAAATCGCAGACACCCACAGACAGCCCACCAGCCCATATAGCTGAAAAATCAGCCCGGAGAGTACGGTACCCGCCAATCGTCCGCCTGAATTGGCCATGTAGTAAAAACCCACGTTTAGCGACACCTGATCATCCTCGGTGTAGGCCAGCACCAGATAGGAATGCACCGCTGAATTAAAGGCAAAGACAATACCAAAAATCAGGAGGCCAATGACAATTGTTTGCCCGGCGGGCAGGTTTGTTTGTAGGGCCAGTGCGATCGCAGCCGGAACCACAATCAAAACCCCGGTCCAAAACCGGATTGTCCCCGCCTGGGGGGGGCGCCCTGAACCAAATCGTTGTAGCAGCGCCGGGGCTAGCGACTGGATCAAACCATAGCCAATCACCCAAATCGCTAAAAATCCGCCGACCTGCTTAAATGACCAGCCCAGGCTACCGTAGAGAAACACGGGTAGACCCACCACAAACCATACATCCCGCGCCCCAAACAGAAAAAAGCGAGCGGCTGAGAGCACGTTAATTTCCGAACTTTTAGAAAATAGCTGACGAAACTTAACCTTGGCCTTGATTTTCCCCATGCCGGAAGGTAGCCACCGGCTCGACAACAGCACCACAAACAGCGCCACCGCCATGATCACCAGCGCGCTGACATAGCCAAACACCGACAGCAGTAACCCACCTAAGAAAAAGCCCACCCCTTTTAAGGCATTCTTCGACCCGGTCAGAATCGCCACCCACTTAAACAGAGACGACTGGGCTTCTTTTGGAATAACCAGGCGAATTGCACTTTTAGAGCTCATTTTGGTCAGATCCTTGGCCATGCCTGAGATCGCCTGGGCCACCATGACATAGGGAACAGCCAGGGCGATGGGCCACGCTGCCGTGACGGGCGTCAATAGCAACAGGGCGACAATCTGCATGGCAATGCCGCCATACAGCGTCAGTTTGACGCCAAAGCGCGCCCCAATCCAACCACCAAACAAATTGGTGACAATGCCAAATATTTCATAGAACAAAAACAGCATCGCCACTTCAAACGGACTGTAGCCCAGGGTGTGAAAATACAGCAGCACCAGCATTCGCAGCGCTCCGTCGGTAACCGTAAAGCCCCAATAGGCTGCGGTCACCAGGGCATAGTTACGAATCCCAGACTGATCAAACGTTGATGAAGCGTCCATAGTGTCCATGTCCTCAAGCGCTGGTGTAATTAAGGGATCGCGCCACTTTTTGAGCCAATTCAGCCATGCGGTTGGCATAGCCCCATTCGTTGTCATACCAAGCCAGTACTTTCACCTGGGTACCATCAACCACCATCGTTGAAAGCGCATCCACAATGGATGAACGCGGGTCATCCTTATAATCAATCGAAACCAGGGGGCGTTCTTCGTACCCCAAAATGCCGCCCAGGTCGTTCTGCGCCGCCTGCTTAAACAGCTCGTTGACTTGCTCAACGGTGGTTGGCCCGCTGACCTCAAATACACAGTCCGTCAACGAGGCATTGAGCAAAGGCACCCGCACGGCCACACCGTTGAGTTTGCCAGCAAGTTCAGGAAAAATCCCTGCGATCGCAGTGGCCGACCCCGTTGTTGTTGGAATCAGGGACAGGCTGTTGGCCCGAGCCCGCCGTAGATCCTTGTGAGGTGCATCCACAATGGCCTGGGTATTGGTGATGTCGTGAATGGTTGTGATCACACCATGCCGAATGCCTAACCCCTCATGCATAACCTTGACAACAGGGGCTAGACAGTTGGTTGTGCAAGAAGCCGCCGTTAGCAGATGATGCCGATCGGGGTTATACAAATGGTCATTAATTCCCATCACGATATTGAGCGCACCTTGCTTGACCGGCGCGGCCACAATCACTTTTTTGATGCCCCGCTTAAAATAAGCCTCTAATCGATCTGGTATGCGAAACTTGCCCGAACACTCCAGCACCATATCAATACCGAGATCTTCCCAGGGAACCTGATCTGGCGCGCTGTACGAGCTGAAGCCTAGGGGCTGCTGATCGATTAAAAACCGATCGTCTCCGGCAGCCTCCACCTCTGGCTGCCACCGACCATGCACCGAATCAAACTTCAATAGGTGGGCCGCCGCCGCCGTCCCCCCCTTAATCTCATTGACATGGACAAACTCCAGCTCCGGCCAACCCCAAGCCGCCCGCAGCACCAGCCGCCCAATGCGGCCAAATCCATTAATTGCAACTCGTACCATGGGATTCCTTGGCTGTTTGTCCTTAACTACCATTTCGACAGGTTAATTATTTCAAATTAAGTTGAAATGATACGTCGTTAGGAATACCTTTGCCAATGAATCGTTCAATAAAAATTAGTTCGTTTAGATCACTCAGGGCAAATTCGGGCTGGCAGAATTGGGCTAAACCGTCGAAATTCTGCAACGTACTGCTCTAGAACAATGAACTGATGCAGATTTAATCGGTAGTAAATCCACCGTCCCTCCTGTCGACCTTCAATCAGACCGGACTCCCGCAGCGTTTTTAGATGAAAGGAAAGTTTAGATTGGGTAATGCCAAGCGCTTTGGCAATGTCACAGGCGCAGAGTTCCTGGTCGCGCAGTAGTTCAATTATCTGAACACGGTAGCCATCGGCAAGTGCCTGAAACAACGGCAAAATCCCAGGCTGAGTAGCAGCTTTCATAGTTACTCACTAAATCTACTTGAAATGATAGTGCGTCTGGGAAAGTTATCTTGACCAGCCAAAAAAAATCCCCCAGCATTACCTGTAGGGGATATGTCAAGGTTCATCTACTCACTCACACATTCTTCGAGCCCCGTAGCTGTCCGGAAGGTTTTAAACATTGTGTAAAGCAACCGCCGATGTTTGAGTCATCCCGACAATAAATAATCAGGTTTCTATGAATCTAGGGAAAATAGGCTCTCCTCGCTGTCTGCATTGCCCCCATCGGTCTTATTTCTTTATACCTGGACCTATTCTTGGGGTGCTTGACCAGACCGGATAAATTCAGCCTGCTCTAGAATCAGGGCAGCAAAATCCCCTTGACCCCGGGCTGCAAAAAGCTGGGCTGCTCTTTCATAATTTTCCACAATGGTTGTCCGCAGCTCTGGTGATAGATCGTCCGGTCCCGTAAAGGATTCACCCAGGTTCAGCGCCTGCTGACGCAGTAGCGCATCGGCCCGCCCCAAATAGGCATTGGGGTCATCGGGGACCAGGGACACCGCCGCCGCATAGGCCTCAGCGGCTTCACCATAGTCCTCAGACTGCATGAGCTCGAGGGCCCGATCGTACACCTGCTCATAGTCGGTGGCCGGTTTTACAGAAATTCGATAGTTACCCCCCAGCTGGCCATAAAATGAGCCCGCCCGCAGCGTATATTCACCGCTCTCTGGAATAGTTGCCACGATGGTCGCGTTTGGGGTCCCGTTGTAGTCGTCGTTTTGCTCCAGTATCTCCCCAGCCGGGGTCAGCAGCTGGACAAAGGTGTCAAACTCTTCACTGGTCATCTCAATGATTACCGACTGACCCGCTTCCGCTGTAAATGTATAGATATCTTGGCGAGGTTGAAATTCAACCTGCTCCTCAAGGATGGTCTGGGCCATCGTCGGTGCTGCTCCCCACAGCCCCGCAGCCATCAAACCAAGGACCAGCAGGGCGCTGCGATTAGACACGCCGTGGGCCCAATCACCCATTACCCTAAATACATTAGACATAAATTTTTTGGTGCTGTTCACCCAGCATCCACTAGCTGTGATGCACTACGATAGCGAAAATTGTCCGCCCATGACTAACCCATAATCAGCCCATGACCACAACGCCCTGGCTAAACCTACTCACCGGTCTAGGACTGTGGTGTAGTCTGAGCCCTGTAACCTGGGCCCAGACTACACTGCCCGGGCCTCAGCCCGCCCCGGCTGAGGTCGCCCAAACGAGTCAAATCAGGCTACCGCCCGTAGAGGATGTTCCAGAAGAAATCCTCAGGACCGAAATTATCTTTGAAGCCCGTTCCCCGCTGGACGGTACCCCGATCTCACCTGCTGACTATGCCCAGCTGCAAACAGAGCTGGCCGCCGCCCAAACGACCCGCACACTCAACACAGATATTCGCCGCAGTATATTTTTGCTCCAAGTCCGGCGTGTCTTGAAACCGATCATACCGTTTATACCTTAATCCTCGAGGCGGGCCACAGTACCCTATCTTTCTCAAAAAACTCCCCATTGGTAACAAGCAATTGTTGTTACGCTCTGTTAACCTAAATTGCATGGTCCGATGCTGGCTATGTAAATGCTCGCAATGGCCATCTTTTAAAGTACGTTTTTATATACGGTTAGGTTTAAACTTCGCATGGCATTAACAACGGCCCCAGAGCAAATTGACCGGATTGTTGGTAACTACCATCAAAATCCCTTTGACGTTCTTGGTCCCCACCGCATCTGGGTCGATGATCAAGAAGTTTGGACCGTACGAGCCTATCTGCCTAAGGCTGACTCAGCCTGGGTGATTCTCCCCGACAGCCGTCAAGAAATACCGATGGCCAATGCCCACCACGGTGACTTTTTTGAATGCGTTTTAGATATTGATACCTTAGCCAGCTACCAGCTGCGCTACAAGGCGGACGGTCATGAGCATGTAATCTATGACCCCTACGCCTTTCGCTCTCCTCTAATTACTGAATTTGACGCCCATCTTTTTGCAGAAGGCAACCATCACCGTATCTATGAAAAGCTCGGGGCTCACCCGACTACCATCGATGGTGTAGCCGGTGTTTATTTTGCAGTGTGGGCTCCCAACGCTCGAAATGTTTCGGTTTTAGGTGAGTTTAATCACTGGGATGGCCGTCAGCACCAGATGAGCATCGGCCACGGCGGTATCTGGGGCCTGTTTATTCCTGGGCTGGTCGTGGGTGAGCACTACAAGTACGAAATCAAAAATAGCGCGGGTCATATTTATGAAAAGTCTGACCCCTATGGATTTCAACAGGAGGTTCGGCCCAAAACCGCCTCCATTGTTGCCGATCTAGATGCCTACGGCTGGCATGACGATGCTTGGATGGAAGAGCGTCGCCACAAGGATCCGATGACCGAGCCCGTCTCGGTATACGAGCTACACCTGGGCTCTTGGATGAACGAGTCCTCTGCTAACCCCGCCCAGCAGGCAGATGGTAGCGATGCTCCAGTGGTGACTGTGGCCGAGCTTAAACCAGGGGCCCGTTTTCTAACCTACCGTGAGCTAGCCGATAAGCTGATTCCCTATGTCAAAGAGCTAGGCTTTACCCATGTTGAGCTATTGCCAGTGGCGGAGCACCCTTTTGACGGGTCCTGGGGCTATCAGGTCACCGGTTACTATGCCGCCACGTCGCGATACGGCTCCCCTGAGGACCTGATGTACTTTATCGACCAGTGTCACCAAAATGGCATTGGGGTGATTGTGGACTGGGTGCCGGGCCACTTTCCCAAGGATGGTCACGGGCTGGCCTTTTTTGACGGTACCCATCTCTATGAGCATGCCGACCCTCGCAAGGGCGAGCACAAGGAATGGGGCACCCTGGTGTTCAACTATGGTCGCAATGAAGTGCGTAACTTCCTGGTGGCCAATGCCCTATTTTGGTTTGACAAGTACCATATTGATGGCATTCGCGTAGACGCTGTGGCCTCTATGCTTTACCTGGATTACAACCGAAAACCCGGCGAATGGGTTGCCAACGACTACGGCGGTCGGGAAAATATTGAAGCGGCGGACTGTTTGCGCCAGGTCAACCATCTGCTCTTTAGCCACTACCCCGGCATTCTCTCCATTGCCGAAGAGTCAACATCTTGGCCGATGGTATCCTGGCCCACATATGTGGGTGGTTTGGGCTTTAACCTTAAGTGGAACATGGGCTGGATGCACGACATGCTGGACTATTTCGGCATGGACCCGTGGTTTCGTCAGTTCCACCAAAACAACATCACCTTCAGCATTTGGTACGCCTTTAGCGAGAACTTTATGCTGGCCCTGTCCCACGATGAGGTGGTCCACGGCAAAAGCAACATGATTGGCAAGATGCCCGGTGACGACTGGCAAAAGTTTGCCAATATGCGCTGCTTGTATACCTATATGTTTATGCACCCCGGCAAAAAGACCCTGTTTATGGGGATGGAATTTGGCCAGTGGAGCGAGTGGAACGTATGGGGTGACCTGGAGTGGCACCTGCTGCAGTATGAGCCCCATGCCCAGCTCAAGACCTTTATGGAGCGGCTCAACGCCACCTATCGCAGCGAACCAGCTCTCTATACCCAGGACTTTGACCAACAGGGTTTTGAATGGGTTGACTGTAGCGACAACAGCCACAGCGTTGTGTCCTTTATTCGTCGGGCAAAGGACAGCGATGAGTTTATTGTGACCGTGTGTAACTTTACCCCGCAGCCCCACAGTCACTACCGCGTTGGGGTCCCGGCTAAGGGCTACTACCGCGAGCTTTTCAACAGCGATTCCCGGGAATTTGGCGGTAGCAACATGGGGAACCTAGGGGGTAAATGGGCTGACGAGTGGTCCTACCATAGCCGTCCATACTCCCTGGACTTGACCCTGCCACCGCTGGCAACCTTGGTATTTAAGCTGGACTCAGCGCAAACATCGGCTGCCTCCCTGGCTGGGATTGCCTAAACGTCCCAAGTGCCCCTTTGGTTCAAGGGGCAACTTGGGGACTCGCCGTATTAGCATCGTCTGTCGCCGCTGAGAAAGGGGCGACAGGTTGCGTGCAGCTCTCGTTACTACTGCATCCCCACCGTTTCCCAATCCCTTGAGCTAGGCCCAAATAGCTGGACTGCCTTCTGTTCTGCTGTTTTTAGGGAGGGATGCCATTCAGCCAGGGTGTGGTCTCCGTCAAGTTCGGTGGCGACCAAACAGTAGCCATGACCATCGAACTCGATGGTTAACCGCACAGCTATACCTGGAGGTAGCTCAGCTAACGGATGGGGCACATCTGAAGGGATTTGCCAGATGCAAATTTGCTTGACCACCACAGAAGGCATAAATCATGAATAATTTGCCTTTAAAGGCGAATTATCAGCACAACTTACTCTTATACGGGATCTAGCGTCTGATTCCGTGCTGGCTTAATGGGCACCCCCTGACAACAATCGGTGGACAGTTGGATCAATTTTCACTCGCAATGTAAGTCTGGCTCTGCTCTTCAGCGGTTAGATCGGACCAGGTGATGTCGTTTCTTAGTACACGACCGGTGGGGCCAATAATCTGACGAGGTAGGGTACTGGCATCTACCACCTCCATATAATTCATGTTGTAGGTGGTGTAGACGGTCTCGCCGGTGTCAAAGAAAAAGTCCAGCACCGTCATGGTTTGCATAGCCGCATCAATGCGATTGAGCCAGGTACGGGGACCGCTGCCCAGGGCTCCGGTGTGCAGCAGCTGCAGGTCACCCGCATAGCCCGGATAGTAGGCGTGGTGGTGACCGCTCATGTAGGTATGGACCCGATGGCGCTCCAGGAGTGCCTGGAGCTGCTCAGAGTTGTTGAGGAGTTCGCCGTTGCGATCGCGCCCCTGGGAAATGGCATACAGCGGCAAATGCCCAATCGCCATGCGAAACTTAGCCGTTTGAGCCGCCTCGCTACCCAGCTGCCGATCGGCCCAGGCCACCTGGTCAGCAGGCACGTTGGCCGACGACGCATCCCACACCATATAAAAAATATCGTTTTGCTTAAAGCTGTAATAGTAGGGAAAATCGCCCGTATCGATATATTGCAGACCAATGGAATCCTGGTGGTCCCGCCAGTAGCGGCCAGTCACCTCGCGATCGGTGCGATAGATATAGCTGCCCTTATTCTGCAGACTCGACCCATCATGGTTGCCAATGGTCAGAGCAAAGGGAATATCCGCCTCGCGAATGGCGTTGAGGATCAGATCGTCAAACCCTCGCCACATGGCCTCCACCTCAGCGGTGTTTAAAGAAATGCTTTGACCCGCTACCATATCACCCGCACACAGCACAATATCCGGCTGCCACTGGGGCAAAATAGACACCCCCTTCATCACTTCGCGACGATAGTCCACGGCCCCATAGCGAGAATTTAGATCGCTGATCACCACCGCCCGCACATCACCGCGACGCGGGGCAAATAGTCCCTCGGGGCCAATGGCTTTACCGAGATTTGGATGGTTTGTGGGAACAGCGGGAGCAGCGGGGGCAGTAGTGCTTGAGGGAGCCGAGGAGGCAGCGCTAGTGGCCGACTGGGCAATGGGTCGGGCGGAGCAGGCTCCGAGGGCTAGACTGCCGAGAAGTAGAAAACGACGCCGATTGTACATGGGGAAACTTAATCTAGACCGCTGAAGGCAAGGTAACGTAATGTGCCAGCTCCCGTAAACTACGCAGCCCAGATTTTTGCCCGCAGCTGACGCAGCGACTTGGAGGTTAGGCGCTACCATAGCCGTAATTCAAGTGGGCACATAGCAATTAGCAATGGCTAAAGCTAAAAAGGGATTTGGTGAGTCATTGGAACGGACACGACCGGTAAAGGATTTTATCCTGGCGTTTGGAGAGTGTATCGCTGAGGATGACCCACCTAAGATCCTGATATGGGATCTTAGGTGGAAATATTTCAGCCTAAGATCCTGTCTGAGGTAAATAGGTGAAAATTCGTCAGCCTAATACCCTGATATGGGTGATTAGGTAGACGCGTTCAGTATAATCAACCTCTCAAACCTTGGCTCTCCTGGAATCACGTTGATAGCGAAAGTAGCTAAGCCTTGAAATCCAGGCAATGCAAGAACTGGATAAAAACGCAATGTATTACTGGATAAAGTTTTGACCACGATCGCAGGAGAGCCGTGGGGATTGTGTTCAATCCGTAATTTATAAGGTGAGTTGCTGTTGTAGGCGATCACAGTCCACACCACATGTTTGCAAGATGTGCATCGCCAGGCCACCGCCTGTTGCACCTTCTTGCAAAATGCCGAGCAGCAAATGTTGCGAGGTAATTTGATCTTCTCCCTGCCGTTGCACTTGCTTAGCAGCCAGTTCCAATACGCGGTAAGTGCGGGGGGTAAACGGAATTTCGGTGGGAATGTCGGCAGGTGGCACGGTGTGGTTGGCTAACCAGTCGCGAAGCAGGGTTTCTGCGGTGGCAAAGTCCACGCCTTGTTCTCCCAGAGCTTGGGCTGCCAAACTCGTTTCCACCGCCAGCAGTCCTAGCAGCAGACCTTCAGTCCCCAAAAAGTTGAGCTGCAACTCGCGCATGGCTGCCTGCCCTTGGGTCAGCACGGCATAAGTTTCTGGCGCTAAGCGACCCAGTGCAAAACCCACCAATTCTTCCCGCACCGACAACTCTTCCCGCATCGACAGCATCGCCACCGCTTTGAGAATGTATTCCATCGTTGGCCCATCTAGGGTGCCTCGGCTCGCCGCTTCGGCTCCTTCTTGTTGGTAAAGCCGCATCAGCGCTTCGTAGAACTGTAGGTCGCCACCGACAAGGGAGAGCAGGCCGTCCCGCCACTGCCCCGCCATTTGCTGTACCTCTGGGTCGTTGAGGTCACGCCCCTCGGCTCGATACGATCGCACTTGGGTCAGGAACTGCTGCAATTCGGCCTGTTGGTCTTGATTGAGTCGACCTTCGAGTAAATCGTGCTGTTCTTGGGTCAAATATTGCTGGGTCATGGTAATCGTCTCCATTGTGGTGATGAGGTCTTCAACCGCAACGGACTGAGAGCTTTGGAGCTGTTGCGCAATCTGGCTGAGCTTAGTGAAGAGCGATCGCGATACCGCCATCTGCTCTTGCAGTCGGGCTAGATGGAGGTCAATCACTTGCGGCAGGGAAAATTCGGGATTCTCCAGGCACGCGCGGATTTCCTTGAGCGCAAACCCTAACTGCCGCAGCGATAAGATCTGCTGGAGGCGAATGATATCCTCACTGCCATACAGCCGATGCTCGGCCTCGGTACGATGAGAGGGCACCAGTAACCCAATTTCGTCGTAGTAATGCAACGTGCGAATCGAGAGTCCGGTTTGTTTGGCCAGTTCACCAATTTTTAAGTGGCTAGACATGAATCTCCTCAGCGCCTGTTTCTCAAAAGATTGCGGTTGATGCTGGCATCCTAGACCCTGACGTTACGTGAGGTTCAAGGGGGAGACGAGCATTTTTGCCGTTGCTGATTTAGAGGATGAACCGATCTGCAAAACGATATGCTGGTCTGAACTTGACAGCTGAAATCATACCGAGGATCAGCAACGCCAGACTTTGACACCACCTATAGGATGCTGATCAACTACCTCAGCAGTGTACGTATCGCCAATGACTGCAGCGATCCAAACGATCCGCGCTGCGTGTTGCCCTTCTTACCAGAGACCGCTGAGCAGTTTTGTCAGGCATCCCTCGGTAAACCTCGACTGTTTAATCGCCTTGGCAATATTGTGCTCTCCACGGCGGCCGATCTTGAAGCAGAGATGATTACACCCGATGTCCTAAAACAAGGTTTGCAAGCGGCTTTGCCCACATTACGGGAACGAGCAGCCCTAAACTTTAAGGAAAAACGAGTCCAGGCATTTCTACAACAGCGGGGCAGCATCTCCGATGAAACCATTACCATCGATGACCTGGAGCAGCTGGGCGTGCGTGACTTTGCCGAACTGCTACCGGTTTTGGAAAAATTAGAAGCGGCCGATCTGGCCCACCAGCCCAGCCAGGATGACACCAAAACCTTTGAACCTTTAGCACTGCCACCTAGTGAATGAGGACACCCATTGGATACATAATCTACTGACTGACAAAGGATTACGCCCCACCGCTTGAGACGATAGCACTAACCCGCTACTATACAGGCGCATATTTGCTAGTTACCCCAATGATTGACTCAGTGCTGCGCACCCTTACCTTTGGTCAGTTTTCGCTACACCAGTGGCGACAGGTCAGCCTGATCCATCGGCTGCTGTCGCCGTTGCGTCAGTGGCGAGCGGGCAGCGC
>JBCDJC010000051.1:0-26521 GCA_038748225.1 Cyanobacteria bacterium P01_H01_bin.26
ACCATAGCAGGGTTACCAGGATTCCCCTCAATGGAGACCAGTCGCCCATTTGCATCCAGGTGCCGGACAATTTTATAAATATCCTCAACCGCATCGGGACGTCCCACCTTATCCGCCACCTCCATCAGGGTGAGGGAACCGCCGCTTTTACTAAGCGCATCTACTACCATATTCTGCAGATTGAGAATACTGGCCGCTGCTTTTTTACCCGCTTCTACACCCGGTTGGTGATAGGCATTAATATTCACCAGGGCCGCATATAGGCTGACGGCCCGTTCATACAGGGCAATCAGCGTCCCGACCATCCTGGGGGTCACTTCAGGAATGGTAATGGTGATGGACTGACGATTGTTTTCAAACAGGGCCTTGCGGGTTCCTTGCAAAAAGCCTGAGAGATAGTCACCCGAGGTCACTCCCGGATCAATTTCTGTGGAATTACCGTCGCGATCCTTTAAAACTTCAATCAGCGTCACAAAAAAGTTATTGACTCCTTCGCGCAGCTGCTGGACATAGGCATGCTGGTCCGTGGAGCCCTTGTTGCCATAGACCGCAATCCCTTGGCAGACCCGGTTGCCATCTAGGTCCGTCTCCTTCCCTAGGGACTCCATAATTAGCTGTTGCAAATAGCGGCTAAACAGCAGCAAACTGTCCTTGTAGGGCAAAATGACCATGTCTTTTTCGCCTTTGCCGTTGCCTGTGTGGTACCAGGCGAGGGCCATGAGGGCGGCCGGGTTGTTGCGCAGATCGGGCACTCGGGTGGCGGCGTCCATCTGCTTTGCCCCAGCTAAAATAGAGCGAATATCAATGCCCTGGAGGGCAGCGGGTAGCAGACCCACCGAGGATAGTTCCGAGGTGCGCCCGCCAACCCAGTCCTGCATGGGAAACATGGCTAACCAGCCGTCGGCTTTGGCCACTTTGTCCAGCTTGCTGTCGCGGCCGGTGGTGGCAATGGCGTATTTCGAAAAGTCCAGGCCGCGTTTTTCATAGGCGGCTTTGACTTCTAACATGCCGTTGCGGGTTTCTGGGGTGCCGCCGGATTTGGAAATGACCAGCACCAGGGTGGTTTTCAGGCGATCGCCTAGCTTGGCGAGAATCTTATCCACACCGGCTGGGTCCGTATTATCAATAAAGTTAATATTTAGCGGCGGGTTGACAGAGCCAATAGCTTCGGCAACAAATTCTGGACCGAGGGCCGATCCGCCAATGCCAATGGAGAGAATATCGGTAAAACGCGCTTCACCGGGTGGGGTGATCTTCGCTGTATGGATCTGTTGGGTAAAATTTTCTATATCTTGTAAGGTATCAACAATTTCACTACGCAGTTCTGGGTTGGGGGCCAAATCGGGATCCCGCAGCCAATAGTGGCCCACCATTCGATTTTCGTCTGGGTTTGCGATCGCACCCTTTTCCAACGCATCTACCGCTGCAAACGCCTGCTCAAACCGAGGGGTCATCTCGGCGACAAAAGCATCGTCAAAGGTTACCCGGCTGATATCCAGGTAAAGTCCCAGCTCATCATCGTAATAAAGCCAGTCTTGATATCGTTGCCATAGCGCAGTCGCATCCATAGTTACCTCTCTAGAACCGCCAGTTTTTGTTAGCTAAAATAATGCATCGACTGCCAGTGTAGTGACCATTTCCGCCTAGGGTGCAAAAATTCTTGAAGGATTTCACGATTCGGCGTGAAAGGTGGGTTATTTTGCCCTGACTCACAATTCTTTAGTAAAATTGTAATCACAGTCACACATTGAACCGCAGGTCCCTTTATCAACCCAATAATGGATCTAGTTACCCTTCAAGGTCTTCTCGACAACGTTTCCTTTGCTGTCCTCTTTGTCACCATGCTCCTTTACTGGAGCAGTCTGGCCGTTGAGGGAGCTACCTGGCTCAAAGCCCTGGGCACCACCGGTATGGCCGTTGCCAATCTCTGTATGGCCGCCCTGCTGGTAGCCCGATGGATTGAAGGGGGATATTTTCCCCTGAGCAACCTCTACGAGTCTCTCTTTTTTATTGCCTGGGGGATTACCGCCGTTCATTTTGCGGCGGAGCGCATGAGCAACAGCCTCTGGGTGGGTGCCATGACCGCACCGGCAGCCATGGGGATCACCGCGTTTGCAACCCTGACGCTGCCGGATAACATGCAGCACTCTGAACCCCTGGTGCCCGCCCTCAAGTCCAACTGGCTGATGATGCACGTCAGCGTGATGCTGCTTAGCTATGCCGCCCTGATGGTGGGATCGCTGATTGCGATCGCATTTTTAGTGGTTACCCGCGGCCAGGCGGTGGAGCTAAAGGGTAGCTCCGTTGGCACAGGGGGGTTTCGCGATCGCAAGTACAGCCTCAAACGGGCGGCTGAGATTCCCGCTGTCGCCAGCGGCGGCGGCGGCACCGCTACGCTGACAAAGCCGGTCAAAGCGGCCCTATCCATGCAGCGTCTGACCCTGGCGGACACCCTGGACAATATTAGCTATCGCATTATCGGTCTCGGCTTTCCCCTGCTGACCATTGGCATTATTTCCGGTGGGGTGTGGGCCAATGAAGCCTGGGGCTCGTACTGGAGCTGGGACCCCAAGGAAACCTGGGCGCTGATTACCTGGCTAGTCTTTGCCGCCTATCTCCACTCCCGCATCACCAAAGGCTGGCAGGGTCGTAAACCTGCCTTTATCGCCGCCTCTGGATTTGTGGTGGTCTGGGTTTGCTACCTGGGCGTCAATCTGCTGGGCAAGGGGCTGCACAGCTACGGCTGGTTCTTTTAGGTTTTGCTGAACCTATCGACGCTAGGGGATGGTGGGCGGCATCTTACCCTACCGCCGCAAATAAAGCCCCAAGGGCCTTTTCTTGAGCTTCGGCACGGGTGACAATTTCTACAATTTTGTTTTCGGCGTCGGGCTCTGTTAGCGCGGCCACACATACCTGCGCCACTTTTTCCCGCGCAATCCCCCCATCAAACAGGGTATCCGCCGGAGCCATGACAATCGCCTCATTCCTATCCTCATTGCGCAATCCCCCCGGTCGCACAATGGTGTAGGTCAGTCCACTTTTTACGATGTAATCTTCAGCCTGTTTTTTCCAATACAGCACCAGCCAAAATAGGTTAAGCGGATGGAAAAACTTAGAAACACACAGCGAAGATACAATCACAAACCGATCGATCCCAGCCGTCTTGGCCGCATCGATCAAATTTTTAGTCCCCACAAAATCCACCTGGTAAGGACCCGTAATGTCAAAGCTGGGGGCGGCTCCTGTGGCGCAGATAATCGCATCGCAGTTGGCCATAGCCGCTGGGAGGGTGGCGGGTTTGAGCACATCGCCAACGACCACATCAACGGTGTCTGGAAAGTCGGCCTTGGCGCGATCGCGCACCAGGGCTTTGACCTTGACATCCGAGCGAGCAAGCTGATTAGTAACCTGGCGACCCGTCTGCCCCGTTGATCCCACGACCAGTACATTCATAATTCTCCTAGGCAGCCGTTGCCGCTGTTTCCCTGACCCCACCAAAATACCAAACTGTAACGTTGGCTGCACAGGCAAGGGAATCACTCTGATATGTATTGATAGGTAGCTATGGCAGCCGAGTCATTTATTCAACGCTCACATTGGCATGTCCGTATCTTTGAAAATGATTAAGCCGTCCCTGAACAAATGGCGGCAGCTAGAAAATCGATTAAACTTAATGAATGACAACAGATCTTCTTAAATGGGCGATTAAAACGTTAGATTGTGCGGGTATATTCTGTGGGTGAACGTATAAACGTCGGCATGATTTATGGGGCTAACACTGAATGGCCGTTGTCCACAGGTCCATATCCGTAATTTGACGATGGTCGCTTGATTTTTTAAATCAGTACGCTAGGGATGTTTACAACATATCCCTGCTGCTTGATACCGCATCCGTAGGTCGTCTCTTTAAGAACTCTTAGCTTTATGCACGTGTCATCTACGCAGTATTCGAATTCAGGAGTTTCCGACGCTTCACAGCCGTCGTCTGATTCTGTTGCCGATGCGATCGCACCGGACCCTGGTCAGGCTGACACGATGGTCTTTGCTGGGTACTACGTAGGCAACATGGAAATGTATGCCGATGTTGGCACCGTTGCCAGCTATTTTGACTCCCACCAGGGCTGGTTTACCCGTTGCGCCGCACCGATGGATGTCAAGCCCATCGGCCACAACGGGTATGCAATCTCCCTGGGCCGCTTTGGCAGCCTAAATTTTCAGGTTCAGCCCAAAATTGGTCTGCATTTGCTGCCTCAAAACCAGGGCGTTTACCGCATCGAAACCATTCCCGTACCCGGGTATGTCCCTGCCGGGTATGACGTAGACTTTCGCGCGGCCATGTCCCTGGCTGAAAAGTCCCAGCCGGACATTGCCGTGGAGCAAGCCACCCACGTGGAGTGGGAACTCAATCTGCAAACTAAGGTGCAAATGCCAAAGTTTATCCAGGCACTGCCCCAGTCGTTGGTCAAAGCATCCGGCGATAAGCTGCTCAACCAAATTGTGCGACAGATCTCCAAACGTCTGACGCACAAGGTCCAAGAAGACTTCCATACGATGATGAATCTGCCGCTGCCGGGGCGTCGGCGCTAGGGCCTGAGCTGTTCGATGGGGTCCAAGTAGCTGGCGACAGGTGCCTGGGCCAGCTGACACGCTAGACGGTCAATTGCCAGCAGGTCACTTCCCCACACCACATGGCCCACCTCAACGCCTGTGCCCACATCGGGCCGCCAGTCCTTACTGATAAATTTTTGGCTACAGTCGGCGACGCCCCCATCAAATAAATGGCCGATGGAAAAATAGACATCCTGTAAAATTTGCGGCACCGATGGCCGGTGGAGCTGCCCCCTGGAGTTAGGGCTACGGGCCTTGTATTTAGCCCGAGGAAACAGGCCATACAGGTTTTTTAACGTGGCTGAAATTAGGGGCTGCTGTTTCAGGCTGGTCACCTTAAAGGCACTCACCGAAATTCGACAGTCCACCTCCTGGAGCAGCTGGGGAGCCCACATTTCTGTATAGCGTACGGGCTGGGGTGAGCGATTGGGATAGGCGATACAGGGCAGCGTATCGGCATCCAGCAGGGTCATGCCACCGTCCAAGATGTCGTACAGGCCGTTTTTACTGGCAATCTCAGCTAGGGACTGTTTTGAGCACACCCCTTCCACCACCAGGATCTCGGCCTGGGGGCTAGCCTGTCGCAGCCCCTGGAGCACCCTGGAGAGCACCGACATACCAACGGTGATCGGTGGCCCCTTGGGATACCCCAGGTTGGGTTTGACCAAAATTCTCGTTGCCCCCTGGGCCGCTGCTGGCGGACTATAGATAAAGTCTGCCCCTGGAGCGCTGGTGGCGGTACGGAGTCTATCTGTCTGATTAGTGTAAACAGCCATGACCTTTACGGTGGTAACCCGCAGTTTTAAGCAGGAATTTGAACGGTGGACCGATGCGCTGGAAACCGCCAATAGCCTAAAACCACAGCTCAAAAGTTGGTTTGTTGACATCCGCATCTTTGATGGCAAAGACCTGGTTTGGATGTATAGCAAACTGCGCGCTCATCCAGAGTACATTGGGCCTGGCACCTACGATCGCTTAGCCCGTCTGTTTATGGCTGAAGGTCGCATAGAAAAGGCCAGTCGCCAACCCTGGGATATTCGAGGTCACCGGTTTGACTGGGGCGAGCGCACCTATCTTATGGGGGTGATCAACGTCACCCCCGATAGTTTTAGTGACGGCGGTCAGTTTAATTCGGTGGCCGCCGCCCTCAAACAGGCCCAGGCACTGCTGGGGGCCAACATCGACATTTTGGATATTGGGGGCCAGTCGACTCGACCCGGGGCCGAGCAAATTTCCCTGGGGGAAGAGCTGAATCGAGTGGTGCCTGTGATCGAGGCCATCCGCGCAGCGCCAGACCATGGGCTTAGCCAGGCGGTAATTTCCGTAGACACCACCCGCGCCACCGTTGCCCGCGCCGCCATCGAGGCTGGGGCCGACATAATCAATGATATTTCTGGAGCGACCTATGAAGCTGACATTCTGAAGGTGGCCGCTGATACTGGGGTGCCAATCATTTTGATGCATCTGCGGGGCACGCCAGAAACCATGCAGCAGATGACGGACTATGGCGACCTGATCGGTGAAATCTCAGGGTTTCTACGCCAGCAGATTGACCAGGCCCTGGCGGCCGGTGTGCCGATGCAAAATATCTGCATTGATCCCGGTATTGGCTTTGCTAAAACCTATGCTCAAAATCTGGACATTTTGCGACAGCTGGGGGAGCTAGTCGCGCTGGGCTGTCCAATCTTGGTTGGAGCCTCCCGCAAAAGCTTTATCGGCTGGATTTTAGATCAGCCTGACCCGCAGCGGCGTGACTGGGGAACGGCTGCTGTCTGTACGGCTGCGATCGCAGGGGGCGCTGATATACTGCGGGTGCACAACGGGGCTGCCATGGTGGATGTGGCTCGAGTCGCCGATGCGATCTGGCGACGCACTGAGTAAACTGCAGAAAAACTAAGGCAGAAACAGGGATTAGTTGGGCAATCTAATTAACGAATGTTGATGCTGAAACGACCAAAACTGGCCGGAAATCTGCGTAAATCCTCGTAAAAAATACTTTGTAAAGTCCTGCTGTCGTCGGTCAGTACTGGCTACCCCTGGACGCTGGGGTAGCAGGTGGGGATGGGCGGGCTGTGATACAGTCAGCACGGATAAATCGGGGTTTATAACGGGCATTAGTCAAGCCGCTAGCATCGGCTCAATCATCTGGTGGAGAAACGAGGAGATCCATGCGACAGAAACTGACAACACTGGTGTTGTTGAGCACCGTGATTGGCATTGGCACAGGCACTTCTGCAGAAGCCGCCAGCGGTTCCCTTTTAAACGACATCCCAATCCAGACGGTGGGTGTCGCCGCTCCGGTCGCTGACCTTGCCGAGGATAGTGATGGGGATAGTATTGGGGAGGACAGTGATGACGGTCCTGCGCTGGCTGTAGCGGAACCAGGTTTGGCCCCTCTGCCTGCCCCCCCCGAGGAGACCGGCAGTTCGCCAGCTTTTAGCCAGTCGGGCACGGTTATTAGCCAGGTGCTCAACAGCCCGCCTCCAGCCGATAGCTTTCCGGAGCCGCTGCCGGACCCCGTCCCCACACCGGAGCCCGTATTGCCAACCACGCCTGCGATTCCCGCCGAACCGGCTGAACCAGCGCCAGAGGTAGGCCCGACGGTGGCAGTCCAGGGATTTGAGGTATCCGGGAGCACCGTATTTGGCGAGGCGGATTTTGAATCAGTGCTGTCACCCTTTATTGGCCAGTCCCTGGGGATTGACGAGCTGCGTCAGGCGGCGGACTCGATCACCCAGCTCTATCTGAATGAGGGCTACATTACCTCTCGGGCTGTCCTGCCCAATCAGCCCATTACCGACGGTATTGTTCAGCTGCAGATTATCGAAGGCAGCCTGGAAGAGATTCGCATTGAAGAGGTCGATCGCCTAGCTAGCTATGTGCGATCGCGCATTAACCTGGGAGCTAAAACCCCCCTCAACCAGTTTGAGCTTGAAGACCAGCTGCGGCTGCTGCGGGCCGATCCGCTGATTGACAATATTGAGGCCAGCCTGCGGGCGGGGACCGGACTGGGTCAGAGCATTTTGGTAGTCCGTGTTGACGAGGCCGATCCGTTTGAAGCTCACCTCACTTTGGATACGGACTCCCCCGTCAGTGTGGGGGTGGTGCGTACCGGAGCCAATGTCACCTATCGCAACCCCTTTGGCATCGGCGATCAGCTGCGGGCTGCGGCCTACCGCGCCACCACCGGCGGCTCCCACCTCTATGAGCTGAGCTACAGCGCCCCGATCAATGCCATGAATGGCACCATTTCAGCCCGGTTTTTACCCAGTGAGTTTGAGATTATTTCCCCTCGGGACCTGGCCGACTTGGACATTGAGGGCGATGCCCAGGTCTATGAGTTGACCTATCGTCAGCCGCTGGTGCGCAACCCCCGCGAAGAGTTTGCCCTGTCCCTGGGGTTTCGCCACCGGGACGGAGATACCCGCCTGCTGGGGTTAGACCTCACAGAAAACAGCGCCAGCGTAATTCAGTTTGGCCAGGACTATCTGCGGCGCGATACGGCCGGGGCCTGGGCGCTGCGATCGCAGCTCAGCCTGGGGGTAGACTGGCTCGATGCTACCAACCTATCGTCCCCCCAAGCGGACAGCCAGTTTGTTAGCTGGCTGGGGCAGGTACAGCGAGCCCAGATCCTGAATCAGGATCATTTATTGATTGTTCAAGGGGACATTCAGCTGGCCAGTGATACCCTGCTGGGTTCAGAACAGTTTGTCACCGGGGGACGCCAGTCCGTGCGAGGCTACAGCCAAAATGTCCGCTTTGGCGACAACGGTGTCCGGCTGTCCGTGGAGGATCGGATCACGATTCAGCGTAACGAGTCCGGGGCACCAACCATGCTGGTGAGCCCATTTTTAGACATGGCCGCCGTGTGGAATACCCGCTCTGGCACTACCGTCAACGACGACCGCTTTTTACTGGGCACGGGGGTGGGGTTTACCTATCGACCGACTGAAAACTTAGATCTACGTTTAGATCTGGGGGTACCCCTGGTGGATATTGATGACAGTGCCCCCCAGGATGTGTTTATCTACCTAGATATTGACTTTGAAATCTAGGGAGTTTTGATGGGAAGAATCCAACAGCAGGGTTTCAAAATCCCGTGCCGTGAGCGCCGGGCTAAAGAGATATCCCTGCATACTCTGACAGCCCAGCTGTTTTAATATCGACAGCTCCCTGGCGGTTTCCACACCGCTGGCAACGGTGGCAATGTTCAACCCTCGGGCCATATCCATAATGGCTCTAACAATAATCTGGTTGCTTTTATTGTGGTGCAGGTCGCGAACAAAACACTTGTCTAACTTGAGGATATTGACGGGCAAATGTTGCAGATGGCTCAAGGACGAGTAGCCGGAGCCAAAATCATCTATTGCCGTACTAAATCCCCCCTGTTGCAGGGTGGCCAATAGGGACTTTGCCCGGTCTAGATCCGCCATGATTAGGCCCTCGGGGAGTTCTAGGTCGATCATCACCGGGGTCACCCCAGCGGTGGAGACCAGGCCCATCAATCGGTTGATAAAGGCGGGGTTTTGCAGCTGATAGGCCGATAGATTGATGGCAATACTAATACCCGAGAGCCGCATCGTTTGCCAACGGGAGAGCTGCTGCAGGGCTGCTCCCAGGATCCAATCCCCCAGGGACGGCATGAGTCCGCTATCCTCCGCCACCGGGATAAACTGCCCTGGCAAAATAGGCGGTTCACCGGGGACAATCCAGCGCACCAGCGCTTCTGCCCCGATGATTTGACCGCTGTTTAAGTCCACCTGGGGCTGAAAATAGAGCTGCAGCTCATCCCGCTGGATGGCCCGTCGCAGCCGCTCTACCAGAGAAGGTTGGGTCGAGCTTGCCATCCCCTCGAAGGGTTTGTGTGCCGCCAGGTCTAAGCAACTGACGGATCGCATGTAAATATCTAGACTCAAGCGATGGTTACTGACGACCCTGGGCTGTTTTAGCATGGTTTGCAGACTGGCAATCGCCTGGTCGACTAACCCTGGCGGTGCGCTCAGGAGGATGACAAACCGCTCGTCTATGCGATAGGTCTCGATGGGCAAAGCCGATCGCGCTCGCCATTGCTGGAGCTGCTGGCCCACCGACTGGAGCACCAGCTGACCAAATATGTGGCCATAGCGGGCTTGAATCGCACCATAGCTTTGCAGCTGGATCATCCACAGCTGTGGCGGTGGTGCTGATGCCTCAAGTCGTGCTTCTAGGTCTTCTAGACTGATGGGAGCAGGCTCAGCGGGCTCAGCCGACGGTGAGGCAAAATGCTCTGCTAGCTGTTTGCGCTTAGCGAGCTGGGTCTGCACCGCCCGCAGAAACCCGTCTAGATCAACCGGCTTGGTAAGATAGTCATCGGCTCCATGCTCCATACTGTGGCGAAACGTGTCGGCGTCGGTGCAACCGGTCAGCATGATGACGGGGATGGTGGTGGTGGCTGGATGCGATCGCACCCCCTCGAGCACACTATGGCCGCTAATATCCGGCAGTCCGATGTCGCACACCACCAGCTGCGGGTGGTACCGCCGAGTCAGCTGGATACCCGCCTGGCCCGTGGTTGCCCTTAGGGTGGCAAATCCATTGAGGGCAAGCGTTTCACAAAACACCGTTCCTAAGTTAGTGTCATCATCAATTACTAAAATTGTTGTCATTGCAGCAGGTACTGTAGGCATTGGTTTAAGACTTGTCTGCCCCCACGGGCCTAGAGTACCCAGCCCAGGTGTGCCCTAGGCCCGTGGATGACCAGCCGATCGGGACAGGGCGCTTCGGACAACAAGACTTGCCTGGCTATTCAACAACCATAAAGAGTCTGTAAAGCTTAGACAAAGGCGGAAACCCAACCAGGGACAAAAAAATCCTTTCTGTAAACACCTAATATGGGGCGTAAGGATCTTGTGTAACTAATTCAAAAGAATCCTGAGACATTAGCCAAAATTTGAAGTTTTTTTCCGTCTCCCCAGCCGCTGTCAAAAACTGTTGCAAGTAGCGACTAGGCCTGTGCCGTTCCCGATTATCCCTAATCCTTTAAGCACCTAACCACACCCTATGGATCTACAGCACCTGCGTCTACTGCTGATTCAACAAACTGAGCCCTACCGCGACGGCATGGAGAAGGGCACCCTCAATACCGAGCAGCTGACCATGCTCGAAGGCTTAACCACCTGGGGATTTCAACTACAGGAGGTCGGTGTATTGGGCTGTTCTTCAGATCAGACCTATGACACCATGTTAGAAACAGGGGTACGCGTCATGGGCAGTGGTTTGGCGGCAGCCCAGGGGGCGATTGTAAGGCGGTTAGCCGATTTTTGTCCCACCCATCTTGTCATTGATGTTCCCGATCCGATCTTTTTTCGCTGGGCTATTCGCAATCAGGTCCGCTGTGTTGCCATGTTTCGAGATACCCTGACCGACCCTGGCCTCAAACAGCGGTGGGATAACTACCAGCTCTCCAGGGTGCTAAACCACGGCAGTGTTGACTGGGTCGGCGGTCTTGGCCTGAAGACCTGTGAGGCCCTAGCCCAGATCGGGGTGCTGCAAGACAAGCTGATCCCATGGGGCTGGCCACCGGTCAACCGGGCTGAGACGTTTGCCCCTAAACAGCTGCGATCGCAAGCACCGATCCAAATTGCCTACGCAGGCCCTCTATCCACCACCAGAGGCATTGGTGATTTACTCATTGCCATGGCCCAGCTCAAAGCCAAAGGTTGGGATGTTTACTTAAAGCTAATTGGCCAGGGCGATAGCCAACGGTTTGTCAGCCAGGCCAAACAGCTGCTAGTAGCGGATCGAATCGAATTTATTCAAGATTTTCCGGATCACGGTCGAGTACATCTTATCCGCCAGGCCGATATTGTTGTCATGCCGAGTCGCCACGAATCTCCAGAAGACTCAAGCACCATTCTCAAGGATTGCCTACAGGCCCACACCCCCATCGTGGCGTCGGATCACCCCATGCTTTCAGGCAGCCTCAGCCACGGCAGCAACGCGATAATTTTTCCAGCCGGTAACGTCCGCGCCCTCTCCCAAAGCATTGACTATCTCCTTAGCCACCCAGAGATTTACACAAAGCTGTCAGCGGCCAGCCAGACCACCTGGCTGGCCCTACATCTCCCCGTCCACTGGATCTCACTGCTGGATCACTGGCTGTCAGGCACCGCCGCCGATCGCAGCTGGATTCAGCAGTATGCCCTGACGGCTCCACTCTATCGGCGTCAGCCACCGTTGCTACAGCATTCCCCCTGAGCATTGGTCTCAAAGACGTTCGGCAGTAAAACCAACGAAAATCTGTCACCTGGGTCCTATGTTATCGACCATTAGCCCTGGTGCCACTGGGTTAGCAGTCGCTCCATGGTTTCCATAATCTCAACCGTTTCTGCCAGGGGCATCAGATCGCTCTCTAGTTTACCGGCCTGCAGACATTTGACAACTTCCGCCGCCTCATAGTTATAGCCATTACCCAAAAGTCCCTGGTAGATGGTTTTAGTATTCTCTTTACGCAGTTTTGCCAGGGATTTTAGCCAGGGATTTTGTTTGAGCTTACCAACCATAGAACTCTTCCAACCAACCGCAGTGGTCTGGGGTTGAGAGGTGACGACAACGGGCCGATTTGAAAACCGAGTCACCGTAATATGATCTGGTTTGTAAAAAGGAGCCTTAATAACAATTTTGCCACGGGTACCCGTAATGACAGCTTCATTGGAGCTGTAGGTACGTAGTGTGGAATGTAGAACAGCCATGGCACCGCTATCGTAGCGTAGAACCATAGCTGACTGTTCATCCACGCCAGTCTCTCCGATACAGGGGGTTCCCGTCACCTGGTCGGGTTTACCCAGTAGGAGAAATGCCAGAGACAAAGGATAGACCCCCCGATCTAGGAGGGCTCCCCCCCCCAGGCTAGGATTAAAAAAACGATTATTGGGATCAAACTCTGTAGGGTAGCCAAAATCAGCCGTCAACAGTCGCACCTCCCCAATCTCCCCCTGCCGAATCAGACGTCGCACCTCTTGAACCAGCGGCATAAAGCGCATCCACATGGCCTCCATACAGAAGACCTGCTGCTGAGTCGCAACGGCTATTACATCCCGAGCCTCCTGGGAGGTAACGGTAAATGGCTTCTCACAAAGGACGGCTTTACCAGCAGAGAGGCAAAGAATGCTATCGGCCCTATGACGAGTCTGAGGGGTGGCAATATAAACAACATCTATGTCTGGATCTTGAACCAGCTGTTCATAGTTGCCATAGGCCTTAGGGGCCTGAAACATCTGGGCAAATGATTTAGCTTTATCTAGACTCCTAGAGCCAATGGCCCACAGCTGGGCATCAGGAACCGCCTTTAGACCCGCAATAAATTGACTAGCGACGGTGCCGGTACCTAGGACACCCCAGCGAATAGGTTTACTCATAGACTTAACTCTGTACAGACTCATTTATATAGGTAGGGAAAATCACCATGGCCTACAGGGACTATGGCTGATAAACCCTACACCACTGTAGGCGATTTCCCGTAACAAATTATCCTACTAGAAGATGCCAAATTTGCCCTGATACTTACCTTGACAAGAGACTTTCAGACTTTGGATGACATTACCCAAAATATATATTTTTCCCATCTCTATAACGATAGTATGTAGCCTCGTTAAAACACCTACCGGCGTAAGGTGCTCCCGTTCTATACTCGGTTGCCCGAAGCATATAATCCCCTAATAATTATTCCTATACAGACTGTTAGCTATATCCAGTTATATGTGTGCAAGCTATGTATATCTGGAAGATTCTAATCCGTTAACGGGTTTCCCCAGACGGGTCTAGATCAAACACCCTAAATTTTCTTGTTTTCTTTATGAATATTGCTATTGTAGGCTGTGGATTTGTTGCCGACTACTATCTCAAAACCTTACCGCTCCATCCAGAGCTAAAAATTACCGGGGTAATGGACAGAAATCTGGAACGGGCTCAAAAGCTAGCTAAAACCTATGGCGTTCCTACTTATAAAACGTTGGATGAACTCCTGACGGATGGCTCCGTTGATATTGTTTTAAATCTTACCAATCCCCGCAGCCACTATGAGGTATCTAAGGCTTGTTTGGCAGCTGACAAACATGTTTATTCTGAAAAACCACTGGCTACAACAATTCCCGAAGCCAAGGAGCTAGTCGAATTAGCAGAGGCTAAGGGACTACATATTTCATCGGCCCCGTGTAATGTCTTGAGTGAATCAGCCCAAACCCTTTGGAAAGCTCTCAGAGAGGAAGTTGTCGGTAAAGTCCGTCTGGTCTATGCCGAAATGGACGATGGCCTTGTCCACAAAATGCCCTACAAACTCTGGCTTAGCGAATCCGGTATTCCCTGGCCCTACAAAGACGAATTTGAGGTTGGCTGCACCTTAGAACATGCCGGATACTACATTACCTGGCTCACTACGTTTTTTGGTCCTGCCACCACCGTTACAGCATTCTCGTCCTGTTTGGTGCCTGACAAAGAAGTCGACGTTGCCCTAGAGCCCAAGGATACCCCTGACTTCTCCGTCGCCTGTATAAAATTTGAATCGGGCGTAGTTGCTCGCTTGACCTGCGGCATCATTGCCCCCCACGACCATGAATTTAAGGTAATCGGCGACAAGGGCATCCTCAGCACCCACGACTGCTGGTTTTATGAGAGCCCTGTCAAAGTCCAAAAAATGATGAAAATCCGACGCAAGGTGTTTATGAGCCCCATAAAACAGACCTTGCCCATGGTCAAAAAGCCACCCAAGTTTAAATCGAAGGGGGCAAACCACATGGACTTTGCCAGGGGCGTAGCCGAAATGGCGGCCGCCATCGGCGAAAACAGACCCGGACGTTTGGCCGCTGATTTCTCTCTCCACAATAACGAGCTGGTCCTGGCCATTCAAGATAGTCTAGAAACCGGCGGTGCTTATCAGCTGACAACCACATTCAAGCCCACCCAGCCTATGCCCTGGGCCATGTAGGCCAGATAGCCCAGGCCGGGCCGGGCCAACAGGAGCAATCTGATTCAGCTGAGGGCTTGCTTCGCCGTCTGGGCTATCTGTTTTGAGGCCGCTGCTTTACGCTCGCTGTGGCGGTCTGTGAGCTCATCCACTTTGTCCCGCAGCAGCAGGGTAAAGCGATAGAGTTCTTCCATCACATCTATCACCCGATCCCGATAGGCGGACTCTTTCATCGTGCCGTCTTCGTTAAATTCCTGGTAGGCTTTGGCGACCGAGGACTGGTTAGGGATCGTAAACATCCTCATCCAGCGGCCCAAAATTCGCAGGGTGTTAACTGCATTAAAAGACTGGGAACCGCCAGACACCTGCATGACCGCCAGGGTACGTCCTTGGGTGGGGCGCACGGCTCCGATGTTAAGGGGAATCCAGTCAATCTGAGTTTTCATCAGGCCGGAGATGTTACCGTGCATCTCTGGACTGGACCACACCTGCCCTTCGGACCATTGGGAGAGATTTCGTAGTTCCTGTACCTTGGGGTGGGTATCAGGTTCTGCACCGTGGAGGGGTAATCCTCGCGGGTCAAAGAATTTGACCTCTGCCCCAAAATCTTCAATAATGCGGGCGGCCTCTTCAGCTAGCAGGCGACTGTAGGAGCGCTCACGCAGGGAACCATAGAGAAAGAGAATACGCGGCTTATGGTCAAAGGTCATAGATGAGAGGGGATAGCAGTTTAGAACAATAGGTTAAGAGAGTTTAGGAGATGGGGATTTTAATTTCCATCTCCTAAATTTTAGGGTCTATGGGCCCGCAATTCACCAAAGTATCCCCTGTCCCTTGTATCCTTTCCCCCTTTACCCTTCCCCTACTGAGACACCCTATTTTTAGCCATCCCCGATCGTTTCCGAGCGTTTGCCCTGCCCCTGCTTAATATCAGCCCCAGGGAACCATCTCCTATGGCAAAACACCATAGGCTAATCCAGCCATGACCGAACCCATAAAGGCAAATCCCAGGTAGGCCAAAAATACTGGACGACGGGCCAGAGCAAAAACCGCAATCATAGCCGGGATGCTAGTGGCCCCGCCCGCCAGTAAAAACGCCATACCAGCGCCCGGTGCCATGCCCTGATCCACAAAACCCGCCACCAGCGGTAGCGCCGCATAGCCATTTAAATAGGCAGGAATGCCCACCAAGGCCGCACCCACAACTGACGGTATGCCACTACCGGCAACCGTCTGAATCCAAGCGTTGGGCACATATGTCAGCATCAGACTCTCAAGCAAAAACGCCAGCGCCAGCCACTTGCCCAGAAACCAGACGCTATTGTAGGCCCCTTGCCAAAACGTCCGTCGGCGCTCCGCCGCAAGCCAAAATTTCCAGGCAACAGGTTTAGGATTACGCACGCGGCCACCGCCGCAGCCGCCGTTGCCAGCATCTTTGCGCAGCGGGCTTCCAAAGGCTGCCGTTGAGATTCCCAGGTTGATCAACGTCAGGGTACCAAAACCACCCAGCAGACCAATGAGCACGGTGGCCAGGGTTTTGACGATGGCAAACCGGAGCCCCAGGGTACCAATGGTGAGAAAAAACATGGACGGATCCATTAGCGGGGACGCCAGCCAAAAGGCCATCACCGCTGCAACGGGTACCCCCATAGACAGTAACGCTGCAATCAGTGGAATCACGCCGCAGGAACAAAAGGGGGACAGGGCTCCAAAGAGAGAGGCGGCGACAATCATCACCGAGATACGACCCTGGAAGGCTTTGACAATCAGATTATCCGCACCGCTAGCCTGGGCATAGGCTGCAATACCAATAGATAGCAGTAAAAAAGGAGATACCAGTATCAGGTTTTTGACCGTAAAGCCCAGGCTAGTGGCAGCCTGGGCCGGCACCAGAATAGCCAGAGCAAGGATGATTAAAGCAATGGCGATAAAGACATGATCTAGCCGTCGGACACGGCGACTAAAGCGATTGAGTACGGTCGAAGCCATGATAGAAGTCCTTCGGTATTATCAGAAACATCAAAATAGAAGAGACGTGATTTGAGGAACAGCTGTATGGCATACAGCTGTTTCAAACGCTAGTCTGGGCAGTTAGGACAGGGGTCGGGAGCCGCGATGTCGGTTAACTCCAGAGTATCGGGGTCAACCACACGATTGCGGGTGCAGCATTCTTCAAACAGAAAGTCGATCAGATATCTGAGCGCATCGGACCGGACACTGTACCAGATCCACTGACGGTCCTTTTCAGCCTGGACAATGCCAACCTGACGTAGCTTATCGAGATGGTGGGACAGTGTGGAGGCCGTAACGCCTAGCTCCCGCTGGATTTCACCTGCAGGTAGCCCTTTGGGAAAGGCCGATAGAAGCAGCCGCACAATGTTGAGCCGTGAGGCCTGGCCCAGGGCTGCAAAGGTAGCCGCAATTTCATCGACGGAGCGAGACTGACTGTTTGACATATTTCGATAATCGTCAAAATACCTAAAATTGTCAAGGGGTGAGCGGCTGGGTTGGACCTATCCCAGGCCCAGCCTAAATTATTTGAAGATGGCGACAGTCAGGATTTTGGCTTAAAACATGATCAAGCGAAATTAGCCTGGCGGTAAAACAAATACCTGGATGGGTTCATCGCGGCCTCGAATCGGCATTGCGCCTAGGGGCTGTAGGGACAGGTTTTTTAGTCGCTGTTGGGTGGCGTCGCTGATCAAGACGGACGAGTTTACCTGTTTGGTGAGAGCTTCTAACCGGGAAGCGACATTAACCGTATCGCCAATGACGGTAAACTCTAAGTGGCCGTCTGTCCCCAAACATCCCGCTACAATTGAGCCTGAGTGTAAGCCGATGCCAATGGGTAGAGGGCTCAGACGCTGCACCTCAGACAAAATTTCTTGGGCTGCCTGGACCGCTTGGTCGGCATGGTTGTCTAATACCCTAGGGGCACCAAAAACAGCCAGCATGCCGTCGCCCATAAACTTATCCACCCAGCCACCGTAGCGTTTTACGATGGTGGACAACAGTCCCTGCAGCTGATTTAAAAACTCAAATACAGCGGCGGGTTCCAAGTTTTCAGAATAGCGGGTAAAACCGCGCAAATCCGTCACCATGATGGTGACATCAAACATCATGGGAGCCTCAATTAAATTGGTTGGAGCTTCAAACGCGGCGTCAACAATGTTGATGGGTAAAAATTGTTGCATCAATAGACGGCCTGCTTCGTTTTTACCTTGGCGGCGAACAATGCTAGATGTCAACAACCCCATCAGGCCGGTTCCTAAAATGGTAAAGAGGGCAAAAAAACTAATCGCACCGTTGAGCTTAAAAAGAAACGCAGCATAAACAAAATTGGCCAGGGCCAACCCTGTGGTTAGGGCCGAGGCCTGACGTCGGATGCGAATGCCACCGGACACGGCCAGCAAACAGCAAAATGCAGCGATGTTGGTGATAATTTTAGGCTGAGACTCTCCTAGGACACTGGAAATATTGGTGATAAAAAGGGCCAGCAATAGCCCATCGCACAGGGGAATAACAATTTGTAATTTGGGTAACCAGCGCCAAGCAGATGGCTGCTTCAGGGCAATGAGAAAACCTGTATAGGTAATACAGGCACTGACAGAAATAAGGACAACCGTGGGTGAGACAGAGTCAATACCAATAAAACGCTGGGGGAAAAAGAAAACAAAAACGTCTAAGATACTGGAAATAAGCACCACGATGACTTTGATATAGGCAACTTTTCGCTCGTTGCCGAGGGACTCTTTGGCAATTACCTGGTGAACAGCTGTCTGAATCGATTGAGCTGCGGGTCGCATAGCGCTAGTGGGTTGAGTTATCGCTTTTGAGGCGTGGGGCTGTGTATCCGAACGACAGGCGGATACACACTACTACCCCGGGTATGGTTTGTTTTTATTGGTTAAAATCGACACCCTTGGCTCTGATTTTAGCGTTTTACTGTTTGATCGATGGCCCACCGTGTAGACCACAGCCTGGGTTATCGGCGGCGATCGCACCTCTGCACCATTGGCGCTCCCATAGACTCAGGCTGCACAATCTATTTTGATTCGGTCTGTAGTGAGTGTGCTAGATGAGCACCGATGGCGCGGCCATCCCCTGGGCTGAGCTAGCCAGATGTTGGTGGATGTACGAGTATGGGGGCGCGATCGCAAACGGCCTCACCCTAGATGAGTTTTGAGCCTCCAATCCTACCGCTGACTATGATATCTGGGGTCAGGGGTTTTTAGTACCCGAGCAGTTTTTAACGATTGCCTACCAAAGCCTGGTCGATTAGCTATGGTGGGAGGGATCAAGTAACTACAGGAGGTTGTGAATGGATCGTCGACGCGTTCTAACGAGTGCTCTGGTCGTGGGTATAGTTGGCAGCGCTGCCTACCCAGTCCAGGGGCAAATTGACCAAACTACCCTGGTTGTCGAACTGAGTGGGCTTAATGATCTGCAGGGGCAGATTTGCCTCAACCTCTTTGCCAGCAGTGCGGGGTTTCCCAGCGACCGGGACGATGCGCTCCGCACCCAGTGTGTGATGCCCACGGCGGATCCCGCACCCATGGCCATTTTTGACAACCTGATTCCCGGCAGCTACGCGGTCTCAGTCTTTCACGATGCCAACGGGGATAACGAATTTAACCGCAACTTTGTGGGCATGCCTGAAGAAGGTTTTGGATTTTCTCGCAATCCAGAAGCCCGTACAGGCCCTCCAGAATTTGGCGATGCGGTGGTTTTGGTGGCGGGGGCAGAAACCAGAATTGAAATTGAGCTCAGCTATTTTTAGAGTTAAGCGTATTCGTTTTTATGACAGGTCTTCTAGCGGTCGACTAAGACCTTAGAAAAAACGACCTTATCCGCATTTTTATCATAGAACCCACGTATACGGCTTCCTGTCTTCAAAACGCTTTAGCCGTAGCTTTGTCAGGTTGAAACTCATATCGAGATCGCGGCTGGGTATCGCCATAGAGCTGAAACGTTAGGGTTGGAACGGCTCCAATTGTTTTTACCTGGTGAATTGTCTCGGGCATAAAGCTAACAATTTCACCAGGACCAAATACCTTCTCCCCAGCAGGTTCGATTTTAAAGGGCTGGTGCTGATTATCCACCGGTCGCCAAAAGGTATGTTTTTCCTGGCCTTTTATAATAACGGTTGTGCCCCAGGTACCATGGTTGTGCACTGGAGAACTCACCCCTGGCTGGGAAAGCACATTTTGCACCGTTAGGGGATACCCAATCTCGTCGTAGAGGGTGAGAATGGCAACGCCTGTTTTTGGATTAAGTGCAGGCTCTTGGGTTTCCAACCAGTAGGAATTGGTTACCAGCTGCCGGACCCGCATCCGAATCTGGGGTAAAAAATTCCACTCCTCTTGCTCATTGGGAGCCTGATCGAGCAGATCGGTAATGTCCGTCAAAAATCGATGAAAATAGTAGCGATCGCGAATCAGATCCCAGGCTTTTGCAGCGGGTCGAGGCTGACATTCTCCGGTGGCTGTCACTAACCAGTCAGTAATCTCCATGGTCTTTGTTCTCAAGGTCTTACTTAAATAGGGACTGCCCTAACCGTCCTCCAACAAAATCAGACGCAGGGGATCTAGATGGACCGCCCAGGGCAGGGGCCGATCCTTTAATAAATACCATTTCTCTTTGAACACTTCTGCCTGCAAATGATAGTCTCTTTTATCGTTGGGGGGGCCGTGTAACTTTAGATATAGCGTCATCCGATGGGGGGTTTCGCTAGTAGCTACCAGCCAGCAGGGAAACGTATTGGAGACCGGTCGATCATCCTGAAAACCAGAAACGGGCGGTGGTCCATCGAGAAAATCAATTTGGTGGGCGCGAATCCCCACCTGGGAAAGGTTGGTGGGCAATGGTTCAACCGTTTGGAGCGTACAGTGCCAGCGGTGGACCTGGACTTGGGTAGGGCCCTTGATCGAGGCCGGAGAGATATTTTTACAGCCGGTCAGCTGGGCTACGCTGACGATGCGAGGCTGCTCAAAAATCCGGTGTTTGGGGCCGTGGGCAATGACGACACCATTGTCCAATACCAGCAGCCGCTGGCAAACTCGATAGGCTTCTTCTAAATTGTGGGTCACGAGTAGAGTGATGCCCTGGTAGCTCTGGAGCCGATCGATTAGCTGTTGCTCAATCCGGGCCCGCAGGTGGGTATCGAGGGCCGAGAAGGGTTCATCTAGTAACAACACTTCGGGCTGGCTGGCCAATGCCCGCGCCAGGGCAACTCGCTGCTGCTGGCCGCCCGAAAGCTCGTGGGGATAGCGCTGGGCCAACGCCTCCAGGTGGACCATGGCTAGCTGCTGGGCGACGGCGGATTTGACCTGGGCGGATGGCAGGGTCTGCCGTAGCCCAAAGGCAACATTTTGAGCAACGGTTAAATGGGGAAACAGGGCGTAGTTTTGAAAAAGGATACCAATTTTGCGATCGCAAATCGGCACATTAATCCCCCGGTCCGAATCAAACAGCACCCGGCCATTTAACACAATCCGTCCGGCGTCCGGTGTCTCAATACCCGCAAGACAGCGTAAAATCAGGCTTTTACCTGCCCCAGAAGCCCCAAGGAGACCCAAGGGCTGTCTATCCGTGGAGAAAGAGACATTGAGGGTGAAATTGGGCAGACGCTTTGTTAAGGTAATGGACAGCTGAGGCGATGCCCCTTGAGGTAACGGAAAACTGGGCAAAGGGGAAAGCGTCAGGGCAGACGAGCGGCCAGGTTCAACGGCTGTCTCCAATCTCTTGATTTTTTTGAGCCGCTGCGGTCGCCAGCGATTGACCAACACCAACCCCCCTAGGGCCACCGTCAGAATAATTCCGGTCCAGATGGCCGCTTCGTAAAAGTCTCCCCCTTCAACCGCAAAATAAATTGCCATGGGCAGGGTTTGGGTGCGTCCCGGAATATTTCCCGCCAGCATAAGGGTGGCTCCAAATTCACCCAGGGCGCGGGCAAAGGCCAGGGTTGCTCCGGCTAAAAGACCGGGTAGCGCCAGGGGTAGCGTGATCCGCCAAAATACGGTCAGCTCTGACGCCCCCAACGTGCGCGCTGCCTGCTGCAGGTTACTATCGATCTGCTCAAATGCCCCCAGAGTTGTCTTATACATCAGGGGAAGCGCCACCACCGTAGCCGTGATCACAGCGGCGTACCAGGTAAAGACCACACTGATGCCAACGTTGGAAAACAGGGACCCCAGCGGTCCATTTTTACCCAGCAACAGCAGCAGCAAAAAGCCCAGTACCGTTGGCGGTAGTACCATAGGTGCCAGCAAAATGCTGTCTAGCAGCGAGCGCCATCGTCCCCGATAGTGATGGATAAAGTGGGCGGCCGCCGTGCCCAAAAAGAACGTGACGACGGTGGCAATGGCGGCAATGCGTAGGGAGATCCAAAGGGGTGAGAGGTCAAACATGGGGGGACGCTCTAAATTTGGCCAAATCCGAATTCTTTAAAAATCTCCTGGGCGGGGTCTGTTGCTAGAAAGTTAATAAATGTTTGGGCCGCCGCCGGGTGGGGGGTAGTTTGCAACGCCGCAATCGGGTACACGATGGGTGCATGGGAATCGGCGGGCGCAGTCGCCAAAACCTTTACCTGGTTAGAGAGAGCGGCATCGGTGGCGTATACCATACCCAGCTCGGCGTTGCCGCTTTCTACAGCGGAGAGGACACTGCGGACATTGTTACCAAAAACAAATTTGGACGTTAGGGGCTCTAGGAGATCTAGGTTTTCTAGTACCTGTTCAGCATACTGGCCAGCGGGAACGCTGCGAAATTCACCCACTGCAAAACGGCTGATGTCCACCCCTTTAAGCTGGGCAACGCCGGTAATATCCAGGCTGGTCTCCATAGGGGCAATGACCACAAGACTGTTGGCGACTAGGTTTTGGCGAGAACCAGGCAAAATTAACCCTTTCTCCCCTAGGGTATCCATTTGCTTAACGGCAGCGGAGAAAAAGATATCCGTTGGCGCCCCCTGCTCAATCTGGCGCTGCAGGGTGCCAGAAGAGCCAATATTGTACTCTACAACAATATTGGGGTAGGCCGCCTTAAACTGGGGTGCGATCGCAGCCAGAGCATCCTGCAAACTAGCCGCAGCGGACACGGTGATGATCGCCGGATTTTCCGTTTCTACACCGGACTGCGCCAGGGGAGAACTGACACTACAGCCGATGGTCACCAGCCACGAAAACAGACCGAACAGAAAGAAGGTAAGACACCGGCGACGTTGCATCATCATAAGGGCAAGTAGGGTTAACATTGAGCGCCAGCGGGGTCAGGGCTGGGCCTGGGGATAGAGCCCGAGCTGATGGGAGAGTTCTCGGGCAATAAAGATCAAAAATTTGGCTGCGTCAGGGTTATCCTGATGGGCAAAATAGCTGGCCGTTTGCATCAGGGCCTGCACAAACCCAGGATCTAACAAGTCTGGCTCGGCATTGAGAATCTCCGGTTCCTCTCCGTTGGGACAGGCCAATAGGCGGTCAATCAGAGCCAGATAGCGGCCCTGACGCGGATCGGTTGATGGGGGACTGGGGGAAGCACTCATGGTTTTGTTTTCTAACTCTCCTTAAACAATATTTCATCGCATCTCCCCCGAACAAACTGTAGCTGGTCAGCCAAAATTGAGACTTTAATCTTTTCTCAATCTCGGCTCAGTTTGCCGTGGCGGTCAGGGGTCAGGGGATATACGAAACAATAAAATACTGGGCTTGGTTGGGGAAGGGGGAAAGCGGTAGGGGGGCAAACAATAAAATACTGGTCTTGGCTGGGGAAAGGGGAAAGCGGCAGGGGCAAGTTTTACTTGATTGGGGACTTGCTAGTAAATAAGGTACTCGCCAATCGCTCATTTCCCCTTTCCCCTTTAACCCTTTCCCCTTCCCCCTTCCCCACTCTAATTCGAGGATTTATTTTTTGGCAGATCCCCTAGAAGGACTTCGTCATCTCAATAACCGGTAGGAACAAGGACCTGGCGGTCCGTCAATCTAGCGTTTTGAGGCAACAATGTTATAGATGTGCCAGTGTTTTTCCTCTCCTAGGGCGGTTCTACCTGGGTGCTCTTCCTCATCTAAAAGCTCTATTATAAAGGGGTCCAGTAGTCGATCGACCTGTCCACGGGTGTGGTAGTTGATGTCAGCGTAGTTCACCCAGGAATCGCGATCGCCAAACAGGTGGCCGCAAAATCGACCGCCGGGTCTAAGGGCGGTGACAATCTCTTCCCAGAGTGCGGCAAAAAAGTCCAGCGGACAAAACGGCAAACAAAAGCTAGCATTCACCAAATCGACGTCCGGCGGCAGCGTCAGATTTTCAAATCGCTGGACCCGAGTCTCTAGATAGGTGCGATTGATATCGGAGCGCTGCCGCAGCCGGGTGATTGCCTCCGGCTCACCGTCAACAGCGATCACTCGCCAGCGCTGCCGCAGCAGTTCTACCGTGTCACGCCCGTCGCCGCATCCTAGATCCACCGCCGTGCCGACGGTGCCGCGCATACCAGGCGGTAGCTCCACCGCAAAGCGCTCTAGGGCCATCATTAGGGTCTCACGGGGCGGGCGGCCCTCCACCGCCTGGTAGTAATCGGTCCATCGGCGCTGAAAGTGAGGCAAGCTAGCCGCTGATGATGTCGTAGCGTTCATGGGCCATCGCTGCAGAAAATCACTCATGGTCGGGGAGTCACTGCAGGGACGGTCGCCTCTGCGCGACAGGTATAGGTTTATAAACGTGACGATGCGATCGCAAAAGACTCAATTTTAAGTGGCCAGGACCGGCATATCCGGCTTGAGTAGCTCCAGCCAATCCATAATCCGCTGCTCTGTTTTATCGCTCTCATTCACTTCATCTAGGGGCAACCCAACAAACTGGCCATCTCGCACCGCCGTGGACTGCTCAAAGGAATATCCCTCCGTTGAAACAGCTCCCACTATGGTAGCTCCCAGGGACTTAAATATGTCGTGGAGGGTGCCCAATGCCCCAACAAAGTGCTTACCGTGACCGGTACAGTCGCCAGCGCCAAAAAGGGCAATTACTTTTCCAGAAAAGTCAGGCTTGTCAACCTCCATATCAAACAGGGGATCGCGCCAATCATTCTGCACTTCCCCAGCCCCCCAGGTGGAGCAGCCCAGGAGCAGGTAGTCGTATTTTAAGAAATCGTCAACATCATCAAAATCTTCCTCCATGCTGTATAAATCGCAGACGTCCTCTCCAAGTTCCTCTTGTATTTTCTCTGCGATTTCTTCCGTAGCACCGGATGTGCTGCCGTAAAAAATTCCGATTTTTGCCATTGTTCTGACTCCTAAAATTCTAGATTATGGGCACGGGATACTCTCGATGTAAATGCCAATGAGATCGCTCAAGACGTTGAGGTGCGGACATAGATAGACTGAATCATGCCCTGACTCAAGGCCAATGAGCCTGTGCGGGTGCGAACAACAAACCGAGGAGAGCGTTGCTCCAAGGTGATTGATGTGCCGGGAGCCAGGCCCAGCCGCCTGATTTGCTCGGCAACCGTCGGGTTAGCCCCCTTTACCCTGGCAATAACGCCGCGCTCACCGACTTTTAGTAGCCTTAGGGAAGCGCCAGGTACGGTAACGCTGGTCATCATTGATAGTCTCTAACCTTTTCTAACTGTGTTGAGTGAACAAAGCTTTTACACCAAATAGGCTTCCATGTGGGTTTTAATCGTGCAGTCCGAGCGCGGATAGGCCACACACAATAGGACAAAGCCCTTCTCGATCTGTTCATCCTCTAGAAAAGACTGATCCTCCTGGTCGATTTCGCCCTCAACGAGCTTACCAACACAGCTAGAGCAGGCTCCAGATTTGCAGGAAAAGGGTAAATCAATATCATTTTCCTCAGCCGCATCGAGGATGTACATGTCATCTTCAACGGGAATCGTGAGATCGATCTTACGTTTTTTGTTGATCAGGTGAACTTGATAGGTCGTCATTTCGCATCTCCTTGGATGGGTTGGCGTGCTCGGTGTTACATTCTGGGTACTGGGCTGTAAGGGATCTGCTAAAAAATAAAATCCCTGGAGTAGGGTGGGGAAGGGTTAAAGGGAAAGGGAAAGGGGAAGGGAAAAGGGGAAATGAGCTATTGGTGGGTACCTTATTTACTAGCAAGTCCCTAACGGCGGTCCTGCTGGTTAAAAGCTCCCTTGGTTAGGAGCAGGGGATGCCAGCTGGGCCACAATCTTCTGTTTGGAAGGACTTACCACAGCCACAGGTGTCAGTAGCATTGGGATTGGTAAATTTGAAACCGCTCTCTAGCAGACTGTCGATGTAGTCCACCACTACTCCGTCAAGCAGGGGAGCGCTTTGGGGATCAACAAAGACTTTAAGGCTGCCCAATTCTGTGATCTCGTCATCGGGTTTGGGGGCATTGGCCACTTTAATGTCATATTCATAGCCATTACAGCCGCCGTCCTTGACCGCCAAACGAATTCCTCGGCTGGGGGTGTAGTCAGGGGTACCACGCACAAAGGTACGCAGACGGAGTTCAGCCACTTCAGTTAGGGTAACGCTCATAATTTCTCCTTTTAATACGGTTCAAGACAACAGAAAAATCCAACTAGCTCCGGGAGCGGCATTGCCCCTGCAAGATACAGAGCCGCGGACAGTGGACGTGCCCTTCCTGTCTGGTTTGTGGCGTACATGTGGGATAGACCAACAGCCCCATTAGGGCTGCCCCCTGTACAAACAGGGGCGCTTTTACTAAACCAGCCAGCAGACAAAACAGGGCGGACTGGGCTCCTAAAAACCGGCCTATATCATCGGGGTGATCCTGGGCAAAACGCCAGGAGACTAGGGCCATTCCAAACAAAATCAGGGTAGTCCAAGGCATGGGTCAAGATAGGGGTCAACAGATGGAAACGGGGGCGGCCGCCAAAGAGTCCGATCGCTGGATGCTATGGCCACAGGTGAAACAGTTGGGATCGTGGTAAGAACGACGTTTGGCGAATTCGGCACGGGCCAAATCCATGGTTAG
>JBCDJC010000052.1:0-26462 GCA_038748225.1 Cyanobacteria bacterium P01_H01_bin.26
AGAGTGGCACCGGGTTGGACATAGTCACCGGGGTCGACCAGTCGGGTGAGGACCGTGGTGGGGAGCTGGGAGGTGCCGTTGGGGAGTTGCGATCGCAGCTCCACCCACTCCAGCTGTTCCCTCGCCTCAGCCACCACCGCCCGCTGGGCATCCACCCGCCCGGTTGCCGCCGCGATGGCCTGCTGTCGTGCTGCGATCTGCGCCTGGGCCGAAGCTACTGACTGTTCGGCATTGGTCAGGGCCAGCTCCGCCGCCTCTGCCGCCTGTTGCGAAATCGCCCCCTGATTGGCCAGCTGTCGCAGCCGCTCCGCATCAATTTGGGCCTGGTCCCGCGTGGCCTTGGCCTGGGCCGCCGCTGCTCGAGCGTCGCTAATGGAAACCTGATTTTCAGCCACCTCTGAGCGCCGCGCCGACAGTTCCGCCTGGGCTTCATTTACCCGAGCGCTCAGCAAGCCGCCGTCGATCTGAGCCAGTAGGTCACCCGGTTGTACCCGATCGCCCACATCCACCCTGACTGCGATCACCTCACCGGCAGTCTGGGCTCGTAGGGCAATCTGCTGCTGCGGTTGAGTTGTGCCCGTATACTCCAGGGCTGGTGCCAGGCTGTCCGTTTGGGCCAGGATGGCTTCTACGGCCGGCGGCTGGTCCGATATGTCGGGGCGGCCCCCTTCCCCCTCACCGGAGGATAAGAAACCACAGCTAGGCAGCAGGAGTGCTATCCCCAGTCCCATTATTAATTTAATGCTGTGCTGATTAATGCTTGGCCGAAGTCCTGTACGCCAAAGGGTCATCGCTATGCCGGGCGGTCTACCCCTACATACTAACCATATTAACTTTTGTTAATGGCGCGGAAGGATACGAATTATCAATGTCAGTACTAGAAGGAATTGTGAATAAACGATGTCTCCATCAAATCTGTTGAGTTAGATCACATGTCGATGCGTTTATCCAAAAAGTCTTTATCTCTATCACTGTTGGCATTAGGACGTCCCCAAGGGCGACCGGTTCCCAAGCGATTTTTATTGTTTCTCAGCGGTGGCCTGTTAGTTGTTTTACTCTCGCTTTTTTGGCGAGTTTTCGGGTTTGGTGGTCCAGAGCTGGTACTGGCGGCTGGTAATAGAACCGGTGAGAGCTATCTCTTTAGCCGAGCCTTTAAGACCGTCGTTGAAGCCAATTCCTCCATTCGTTTACGGGTGTGTGCCACCGATGGGACCGATGACAATATTCGTGCCCTGCAAGGAACTCAGCTGTTGCCGGTGGCCAGCTGTACATCCGGTCGCTCCGGCCCGGGGCTCAAGGCAGATTTGATCACAGCCCAGGCCGACCGGCTTTACTATTCCCTGATTCCCACTCAAGACGGGACTCAGGACTCCTTACCCTCGGCCTCCTCGGCCAGGGCACTCACGGTACTGTTCCAGGATCATTTTCAGCTGCTGGTGGATCCTGACCAAATCGGTATCACCACACCAGAAGATGCCAACCTGGCTGAACTAACGGCGGCACCCAACCGGCTCAACGGTAAAAAAATTGCGACTCCGGACGGTGGCGGTCAGCGACCCTCTCTCAAAACCCTAGCGGCGCACTTCAATTTTCCATCTTATTTGGATATTGACCTCAACCTGAGCAACCAGGACGGCCCCCAAGAACTGGCAGAAGCCTTGGCCAGTAACAACGTTGCCGCCGTCTTTCGCGTACGGCGACTGGGCAATAGTCGCATACAGCAGCTGATCGAACAGAACTGGACGCCCGTGGCGATTCCCCAGGCAAGTGCCCTAGAAAGTACCATCTACCCGGCCTATAGACCCTCTATTATTCCCCAGGGAACCTACCAAGGGTCGCCACCCGTACCACCAGCAGACTTAGATACCATCGCCATCGATCGATTGCTGGTAGCCCATGAGTCCGTCTCCAGACGCCATGCCAAAACCCTCACCCGTATTCTCTTTGAACATCAGCAAGAGCTGCGGGATGCCCTGGCCGAACTAGCGGAGTCAGACGAGCTGTCCGCCGCCAACTTTGAAGCTACGGCGGTGGTTCCCCTGGTTAACAACATTACCCAACCGACCGCAGATAGCGTCATTCCCATCCATCGAGGCGCCACGGCATTTTATACCCCATTCCAGCTACCCTTTGTCATTGACAATGCTGATTTTATTGCCTTGGTCATAACCGTGGTGCTCCTCATCTATTCAGGGTATACAAGCTTTCGCAAAAATCAGGCCAATCAACAGATTAAGACTCTTGTTGAGCTGATGAAAGATCTTAATATCTACGACAAATCGCCCCAGCCCAATGATACTGAGTGGCTGACAGCACGGCTGGTCCACCTTTTTACCCAGCATGAGGCGCTAGATCAGGCCTTTCAATTTGCTAGCTCAACCCTTGACCATGAGGGCTTTCGAGCCTTTAGCGAAGCCTATAAATCTGCCCGCGAAATGATAGAACGTGAAATCGAGGAAAGACAGCGACGGTTTTCGTCAATTTATGTGGATGCGGTGGTTAAAATCATGACCAACGCCGCCATTGAAGGCAGTAATCTAAACCATCTCTCCCATCGGCTAGATACTCTCTTCTTTGAAGCAGGTGAAACCCTTACCCAAGAAGATATCTTTTCACGGGAGTCGTTTCAAACTTTTACAGAAGCCTATGACATTGCCCGTGAAACCATTGAGCGCAAAAAACGAGATCGACAATATCAACCGTCTGTTTAAGCGTTCGGATAATTAGGCCAATCAGCTAAACCCACAGTCGCTTTTTTCACAAAGCCTGTTGGGAAGTCTCAAGGGTAGATAGCTCAGGTGCTGGCAATGCGTCGAGATGTTTCCAGCAGACAGTGCAGGCTGGGAGATCGTGCTCAATCGCATAGGGTTCGTGCACGGTATCAAGCCAGGTTAAAAAAGTTTGAAAGTTGTTGGTGATGGTTTCAGGGGTATCGCTGACCGTACCTAGCTGAAAGTGGGGAGAGCTGTTCTCCACAGCAAAGGGGCAGGCGTGGAACTGGCCATCGGTTTTGAGGACCGGATAGCAGTGGGGACACCGGTGGTTGTTTTTGGGACGGGCTTCCTCTCCGGTAAAGGGATCCACGCCGCGTCCAGAGTCGACGATGTCAGGATGGCCGATTGCGATCGCACCCCCATCTTCCCGCTCACGGGCCTCTAATTTTCGCAGTGACGACAGCGGCATTTGGGGAGCACCATCCCCCGTAGCAATGGAATAATTTAACGAAGCCGTTGTTTTATCCAGCGGATCTGAATCTAAAATCGCCAGCAAACGCTCCGCTTGAATACCATTGGAATAAATTACAATCGCCCCCTGAAACCCGTGGTCCCGCAGGTAGCCAATCGCCCAAATCACATTGTCATGGTTCAGGGTGGGTTCTCCACCATAGAACTTGATTGCCCCCTGCGCATTTACCATAACCGTGGCCAGAGCCACGTCCAGATGCTCCGCTGTGTACTCCGTATACCAACCCTTAGGCGCTCCAAAAACCGTACAAAAATCGCACTCACGATTGCACTGATTGCCCGGATACAGGTGTAGCTCCATCAGCCGATGGTCTTCGATCACACCCTTATCCCGAGACTGTCGTTCTTTGAATATCTGTGTTTGAGAAACCGAAACCATAATAACCTCTATTATTATCAGCTAACCTATGCCAAAAGACTCGTCATCAAATCCAGCAGCTCCTTTCCCCTTCCCCTTTTCCCTTCCCCAACCGAAACAGATATTTTATTTCTTCGCACATTCAACAACCTTAACCCGCAATCTGTTCTATCCAAGTTTGTTCCAGCCGAGTAGTATATTCCGCATTGACCACCGGTACCGTATTCCCGGAGAGGGACTGCAGGGGAATACCATAGTCCGCCTCAACGTTATCAAACTCCGTTTGCAGCTCGGGGGATAGCAATGCGCGCGTCAGCAGGGGCGGATCCCCCCAAACAGACGGGTTAAATTTTTGGAGCTGGCCTGCGGGGCTGGAGAGCAGATTAGCCAGCACCATACCCCCAGCCGGGTTACTGGCATTGATGGGAATGGCGGTAAACGACGGATCGTTGAGCGAAATACCGGGCAGGGCAAACGCCTGAATGGTATTGGGCAGCTGTTCTGTGGCTATACCTTCAACAATACGGGCCGTAAAGGCGGGCATCATCCAGATTTCACCATTGGCAAACAGCTCTTGCAAACGGCTTTGGGTGGGAGGATAGGTGGAGCCTTCACGCCAGAGGTAGGGTTCGATCTCTTTTAGATACTCCCATACTAGGGGAGACTTTTCATTCCACAGGGCCTCATCAAACTCCGCACCCGCATATTGTTCATACCCACCGGTGAGCCCATACAGCGCCGTCAATAAAAAGCGGCTGCCGTCAAACTGGGGCGGGGCCACATAGGTAAAACGCCCCGGATTGGCCTTGGCCCAAGCTAACAGATCCTCAAAGTTAGCGGGGGCCGCCGCTACCCTGGCAGTATCCATAGCCATGATATAAAATGCGCCGGTGTAGGGGGCCGAATAGCCCTCAATGGGTAAACCAAAGTCATTTAGGACCGCAGGATTACTGGTGTCGTAGTATTCCATGGCGGGCAGCAGGTCGGTGAAGGGGCCAAACAGCAGGTCGCCCTGTTTGAGGGTGCGAAAATTCTCGCCGTTAATCCAAATCAGATCGATGCTGCCAGCCTCGGCGACCCCGGCTTGCACTTCGCCAACGACCTTGTTGACGGCCTCAACCGTATCATTCAGGGGGATCCGGTTGAGGGTAATCTCGTAATTTGTCAGCAGCTGTTGCGCCACCCAGCCATCGGCATAGGCATTGGTCTGGTCGCTGCCACCCCACATGGCCCAGTTGACGGTAGTGCCACGGGCCAGGTTTTCCACCTCGCTCCAGGTTGTCGCGGCTGGGTCAATGCGAGTCGTAGATTGCGACCGATTGTCAGCGCAGCCAGCAGCCAGGGCAGCGCTGGCAGATAAGTAAAGAAAACGACGGCGGGGAAAGTAAATAGGGGCCATAGATAATGGGGCAAAGGGGTGAGAACAAAAAAGAGAAAAAACTAGATAGAAATTTTAGGGGGAAAGTGCCTGGGGTACAGGCGTTGTTGCTAAGGGGCCGTGGGAAAAGCTCCAGAGGGCATCGGTGGGGAGGTGGGCAAAAACAGCCTGACCAATGGCAAAATTTTGGCTGGGGGGAACCCATGCCTGCAGCTCAAGACCGTCAGGTGTGGCCAGGGTCAGCTGACGCTGGGTACCGGTAAAGCGGGTGTGGGTAACGGTGACGGGTAGCAAGTTGGTACTACAAATCGGTTCTGGCAGCACGTGGATGCGCTCAGGCCGAATGGTCACCTGCACCGGTCCTTGCTGGGGATGGTCGGTGGCGAGCACATCTCCCCCCGGCAGCCACAGGCGATGCTGCTGGGCATCAGCGGCGAAAAAATTTACGCCGCCAAAGAACCGGGCTACGGCTTCATCGTCGGGTTTTTGGTAGAGGATCTCTGGCGTATCCACCTGACGCAGACAGCCTTCAAACATGAGGGCAATGCGTTGGGATATTACCACCGCTTCACCCTGGTCGTGGGTGACAATAATCATGGTGACCTTGGTTTCCTCCTGAAGCTGGAGAATCAGGTCTTGCATGTCACTGCGCAGGCTGGCATCGAGGGCCGATAGGGGCTCATCCAATAGCAGCACCTTGGGCTGAATCACCAACGCCCGTGCCAGGGCCACTCGCTGAGCCTGACCACCGGATAGCTCAGCCGGTTTACGGTTTTCAAACCCCTTGAGCTGCACCTGGTCCAGCATGGCCAGGGCGCGAGATTCTTGTTCAGCCCGGCTGACGCCTCGCATTTTAAGGCCAAAGGCCACGTTGTCCCCCACGCTGAGGTGGGGGAACAGTAACCCCTTTTGCAACACCAGGGCAATCTCCCGCCGTTCCGGCGGCACACCGTTGAGCTGTCGCCGATCTAAAAAAATCTCCCCCTGGTCAGGTCGCAGGATACCGGCGATCAGCTGTAGCGTGGTGGACTTGCCGCATCCAGAGGGGCCGAGCAGTGAGAGCCGCTCGCCCGCTGCAATATCTAACCAAACATCTTTCACCGCTGGGATCCGCCGGAACGCCTTGGTGAGGTGCTGAATGGAAAAATAAGCGGCCTCAGACATCCCCTAATCCTCCGATGGCGGCATCATTTCCCAACGCCTTACTGGAAAACAATAGAAAAATGAGCGCTGGCAAGATGGAGGTAATTGCGATCGCAGCCGTCAGCCCCGTATTTCCCCCCTGCAGTGAGGTAAACAGCACCATGGGCAATGTAAACACGCGGCCGCTACCCACAAAAAACGTCAGCAAAAATTCATTCCAAGAGATCAAAAAGGCAAACAGGGCGCCCACCACCACGCCTGGGGCAATCAGCGGCAGCGTCACCTGCCACAGCACCTGCAGCGGCGAGGCCCCCAAGGTCCGGGCCTGCACCTCATAGCCCGTATCAAAGTTGGCATAGACGCTGCTAAGCACCAGGGCCATATAGGGAATTGTCGGCAGCAAATGTACCAGCACCACCCCCACCAGGGTGCCACTCAGTCCCAGCCGAATCAGCACAAACTGAATGCCCATCAGGGTGGCCAAAGGAGATACCACAATCGGTAACAGCAAAAAGAGTTTGATCGCGCCCTTGCCGGGAAACTCCAGCAGCCCTAGGGCTCGCCCCGCCGGTAAACCCACCAGTAGGGCCACACCTGTGGAAAGAAGGGCGATCACCAAGCTTTGGATAAACCCCTGGGTAACCTTGGTGCTGGCACTAAAAATGGCGCTCCAATTAGCCAGGGTCCACTGCTCTGGCACTAGCTGCGGAAAGTACCAGCCCCTTGTCACCGACCAGATTACCAGGGGCAAAAATGGTAGAAACAGCACGGCAACAATCAAACACAAAACGGTGTTACGAGTCATGGCTGCCTCCTAAACGCGGAGCGCCCCAACGGCTTAGACCCCAGCCATAGATAAAGGGCAATTAAACCCATGGAAATAAAAGACAGCAGCAGCCCCAAGGCAATAGCTGTTGTTCGCTGAGCCAAATCCACATCCGTAAACGCCTGGTATACCAAAATCGGCAGCGGCTTAGGCGATGTTGCCCCCAGCAAAAAGGGCACCTCAAAAGAACCAAAAATAAACCCAAACACGATTAGACTTGCCGACACAATTCCTGGTCGCAGCAGCGGTAGGGTTACATGCCAAAAACACTGCCAGGGGCTAGCCCCTAGGGCCCGAGCCTGGATCCCGTACTCGGGACGAATCCCCCGCAGCACCGCTAGTAAAATCAGGGTCATAAACGGAATCTCTTTCCATAAAAAGTGAATGATCACACCAATATTGGCCGCGTCATTCACCAGCAAGGGAAAATCTTGATCGGAGCTAATCCAGCCTAGACTAAACAACAGCCGCGACAGTAGGCCACTGGGAGAGAGCAGCAGTAAAATACCGGCAATGCCCACCAGGTGAGGGATAGGCAGGGTTAGCTGACAGGCAAAGCTGGCCCAGCGTCCGGCGCTTCGCAACAACATTGCCAACCCCGTGCTCAGCACGGTGGAGAGGGTCGTTGCCGTTAGGGCAATGTATAGACTCAACCCAAGGGATTGCCAAAAAACTCGGCTACTTAGCGCCTGCTGATAGGCCCCCAGGGAGAATCTACCGTCGGCGGTCAGCCCTACCAGGCCCACACTCTGAAAAAAGGCTAGCAACAACCCACCGCCAAACAGCAGAGCGATAATGCTGACGGCGGGCAGCACCATCATGTAAGCCCGCCAGGGAATATCTGCAACTACCCCTCTAAAGCGCCATACACCCTGGGGAGATGGAGCTATCGTCATGGCAGTGGCTCCTCTAGTAGCGCCATCACCTCGGCCCACATTTGGGGAAACTGTTGCTGGCTAGACCGCAGCCGCTCCATCCGGGCCGCTGCGCTAGTGCTTTCTGTGACCGAAGCCGCATACCAGCGGTTGGCGGTGATCCAGTAGCCAGCTGTCCAGCACAGAGATCGCAACGCCGGAAAGGCTCCAAACACGGCAAAGTGCACCTGCATTGTCTCAGCCAGGGTGCGATCGCCCAGGGCCCGGTAGTAGGCGGTCAGAAAAAACTGTTGGTCTTCAGGGGGTATCCGATGGCCGTGGCGGCGACAAACGGTCACGGGGGACAAAAAATGCCCCAAATCCCCCGCCGGAGAGCCAATTTCGGCCCACTCCCAGTCAATTAGATAGGCGCTGTGCCCGTTGATCACCCAGTTTTCATAGGTATGGTCGCTGTGTACCAAACATCCATAGGGGTACTCCGATAGCAGTCTTTCCGCCGATAGCCGTGCCTCTGCCTTAGCCAGCAGCGCCTCCAGCATGGCAACTATCTCTGGGTCGGCCTGGGGGGACTTTAGATAGGGCCGGGCATAGTCCAGCGATTCTTGAAAAAACAGGGTGAGGGGATGACTAACCCGCTGTAGCGGGGGCATCAGCTGATGAACGGGCCGGTCGAGTGGCAGCCGATGCAGCCGGGCCAGGGTCTCAGCACAACGCTGCAGATGCTGTCGCCCGTAGTCCAGGGGCACCCCAGGGATATAGTTGGTCAGCAGGTAGGTATAGGGAAAATCCGCGCTCGGCTGAAGCTGCGCCCCTAACAGCTCATGGCTTAGTTCAGTTCCCTGGAGATAGCGCAAAATCGCTTCTTCAAACGCGCTAACCCGGCTAGCGTCCCCGCCAAAACGCTGGTTGGGGCTATTGACCGCCAACCGCACCAGCCGATTGTCATTGAGTCGAAAAATCAGGTTGGCCTCACCGTGGGCCAGTAGCTCTAAGGTATCGCCTACCCTGCACAGATGACGGGCCTGGAGCTGCGATCGCAGCTCCCCTCGCAGCTGTCCCAAATTAAGCGGGATGGTAGACACCAATAGACCTCACAGGATTCAGCAGAGCTTAGGGCATTGTAGTTTACATGAATTCAAATTCATATGAATGACGCCTTAAAACTTCCTGAGTTTACGAGCGGTCGCAGTGGTCCCCTATGGATAGATTCGCCCTTAGCTTTAGGGATAACTTTAGGGATAGGAATTCTATAAGACCCTAAAATTAATATCGAATCTGCAAGGTTACCCTGGCATTTACCGTTTGCTCGCCGCCCTCCACCGGGGTGCTAACATCTGCCTCCGCCATGGCTGTCCGCGCTTGGATCGGAACCGGTCTGGACGGTGGCGCCTTGTTTACCTGGATACCGACAATCTCTTGGGCGCTGAGATTTAGGCTGCGTAGTACCACCTCTGCCTGGGCCTGGGCGTCAGCCGTGGCGTCTTGCAGCGCCGTATCGCGAGCCGCATCCAGGGCATCTTCTGTGGCCACAAAACTGACGCTGTTGATTTGATTTGCACCCGCTGCGATCGCATCATCTAGCAGCGTCCCCACCTGCTCCGTTGATATCTGAAAACTGACCGTATTGGAGCCGGTATAGCCCACAATGCGGGGGCGATTGCCGTCATAGTTATACTGCGGGTTGAGGCGAATACCGGTGGTTTGAAGTTTGTCGATGGGCTGCGATCTCAACAGCTCAATTACCGCCGTTGAGCGTCGGGCAATATCTTGCTGCACAGTCTCTGCCGTCTCTCCCTGGGCGGTGACCCCAAGCTGTACCCGAGCCAGGGTAGCTGGAATGCTCTCGCTACCTTCACCGGTCACGCTCAGCACCCTCGCTAGCGGCTCTTGGGCCTTAACCGGGGCAGTGGCTGCTATATTTACCACCCCGACCGCCAGCGCCGTCAGTGCTAAGGCGATACCCGCCGATGGTAGGGTCCACGGTCTTGCTGTGGCCAATCGTGTCATATCTCCTTCCTGTCCTCACTATAGAAAGACCTGTTATTGCAACCCGCAGCCACTCAAAGCTTTCCAGAATCACCTGTGGTCTCAACTATGGGCGTCAGGCTATAGCTTTAATCTGGCACGAAATAACTGTTGTACAAGGCTTGTTACTATTTTTGTAACCTGTGTGAGAGTCTTTAGTTCTGTTTTTTTAGCTGGCATCTTTGCCCTGCTAATCGACAAAAAAGCACCCAGAACAATCAGTTCCAGGTGCTTTCCAGTTTTATAAGGACCATCTGAGAAAACAAACTTTGCTAGGCTCAAACCCTGGACTTACAGAAATTGTAGGCAACGTCTCAACATTAATTTGTTGGCTCTATACAGACCTTTCAGGATTGAGAGTTTGATTGGGCTTGCCGTACGGCGTTCCATAGCAATCTTTGCCCCTATCCCTTAGCTACCACTTCAAAAGATTAAACTGCTCCATATCCACCGTGTCGCGGTTGCGATAAATCGATAGCACAATTGCCAGTCCCACAGCCGCCTCGGCCGCCGCAATGGTGATTACAAATACCGCAAATACCTGTCCCTTGATCTCAGCTGGGTCCAAATAGTTCGAGAATGCCATCAAATTCAGATTGACAGCATTCAACATCAGCTCGATGGACATTAGCACCCGAATCACATTTCGACTTGTGACAAGGCCATATACACCCACACAAAACAGAGCAGCGGCAAGAATCAAAAAGTACTCTAGTTGCATCTCCAACCCTATCTAAGTCAACAGTCTCAAGTTTGCTTTAATCGTCCCTACCGGCAGCCACTAGCTCGCGCGGCCGTTCCCGAAGCGTTAGTACCTTTTGCTCATCAGCGGGTTCACTGTCGGGTACATACTCGCGGCGGGCCAGGATAATCGCCCCCACCAGCGCCATTAGCAGCAGCACCGATGCCAGCTCAAACGGCAGTAGAAAATCACTAAAAAAGTGCTGACCAATAATCTCGATGGCCTTATCTCCAGCGGGTGCCGCCGATGACAGCTGCCACGATGTCGCCAGGACCATAGAACTCAGCAGCGCAAATAACCCCGTACATACGGCCGCCGTCGCTATTTTACCGATCCAAGCATTGGGGACGGGTTGAAAGTCTTCCCGCTTATTGACCAGCATGATTCCGAATAGAATCAGAATGTTGACCGCACCCACGTAAACCAATACCTGAGCTGCGGCGACAAATCCAGCATTCAGCAAAATATAGAGCCCTGAAATGCTAATGAATACCATCGCCAGCAAAAAGGCTGAATAGACGATGCTAGAAAGCAGCACCACCCCTAAGGCTGACGCTAGCATTAAGACACCCAGGATGCCTAGGGAAACGAGTTGTACGCCTTCTGCTAAGTTCACTGCCACTCCAATTATGTAGACTTGTCCAGACAATCACACTAGCCAGCTAATGGCCCGACCTTTTCCAGGTGCTAATCACTGTCTTCATCAGCTGCAGCTGGTTTAGAAGCTTCTAGCTCCGCCAAGATCTCTTCGGGTAGTTTACCAGCACGGCGAGACCCCTCCGGCAGATCGTGGGGGCTAATAACTCCCTTTGGTAAATAGGCCAGTTCCCGCATGGGGGTGACCATGGGATCGTCTGTGACCTTATAGGGCAAACGTCCCAGCGCCACACTGTCGTAGTTCAACTCGTGGCGATCGTAGGCAGCTAGCTCATATTCTTCGGTCATGGAAAGGCAGTTGGTGGGGCAGTACTCTACACAGTTGCCACAAAAAATACAAACGCCAAAATCAATGCTGTAGTGGTCTAATTTCTTTTTCTTGGTATTTCGATCAAAGGTCCAGTCCACAACCGGCAGGTTAATAGGACAGACCCGGACACAGACCTCACAGGCAATACACTTATCAAACTCAAAGTGAATACGACCGCGATAGCGCTCAGATGGAATCAGCTTTTCATAGGGATATTGAACCGTTACAGGGCGACGTTTCATATGATCAAACGTCACAGATAGACCCTGACCAATAAATTTGGCGGCCTGGACGGTTTCCTTAGCGTAATCACCAACCTGCTTTAAAAAATTGAGCATTGTTTACCCTCCAAACGCAACTGGAAATGCAAGCTTAAGTCCCGCTGTAAGCAGGAGATTGACTAGGGCAACCGGCAGTAAAAATTTCCAGCCCAGATCAAGTAGCTGATCGATGCGCACCCGGGGGACGGTCCACCGTATGAGTACGGCTAGAAATACTAGGAAATAGGCTTTTATCAGGGTCATCATGATCCCTAAAGCTGCGGTGATCACCTGCAGCCATGGCGTCGTCTCGCTGATGCCCAACCCCGCCGTAATGACCTCAACAGGGATGGGAAAGCTCCATCCCCCCAGGTACAGTACCGACACCAGCATGGCCGACAGCACCAAGTTAACGTAGGAGCCGACATAAAACAGACCAAACTTCATACCGCCGTACTCGGTTTGATATCCGGCGACAATTTCTTCTTCAGCTTCTGGCAAGTCAAAGGGGAGCCGCTCGCATTCGGCTAGGGCCGCAATCCAGAAAAGGACAAATCCGACAGGCTGCCGCCAAACATTCCAGCTCAGGATGCCGTAGCTAGATTGTTGGTTGACAATATCAATGGTGCTGAGGCTATTTGACATCATCACCACAGCCAACACAGCTAGGGCAAGGGGAATCTCATAGCTGATGGACTGGGCCGTTGCCCGCAGTCCTCCCAGCAGAGAGTATTTATTGTTTGAGGAGTAGCCAGCCATCAGAAAGCCGATGGGGGTAATGCTTGAAAGCGCAATCCATAGGAAAATGCCTATCCCCAGGTCGGTAATGATGACGCTTTGGCCAAAGGGTATGATCAGATAGGACACAAACACTGGGATGACAACGATTGCAGGTCCCAGGGTAAAGAGTATAGGATCGGCCTGGGCCGGGTTGATGTCTTCTTTAAAGATTAGCTTGACACCGTCAGCGGTGGCTTGAAGTGCCCCTAGGGGGCCGACATATTCGGGACCAATGCGCTGCTGGGCAGCCGCTGAAATCTTTCTTTCTAGCCAGACGGCAATAAAAATACTGATGGTTGCTGCAATTATGATCAGCAACATTGGAAGGGGCATCCAAACCACTTTGGCCAAAGATGGGGGTAGCCCCAGTGACACAAGTATTTGAATAAAGCTCGCTTGCAGGTCGATTCCAGAACTCATACCCAGAATGTATAGATGGAGTGGGGGCCAAGGGCTAATTCCCCTCATGATTCTAACGCTTAATATGCCGTCAAAGGCGGAAATGCCGTTGCGGTACTAATAGGAATTGCTGGCTATGGTCATAGATAAATGTGAGCCATACGAAAACCCCCCCTGATATGCATCAAGGGGGGCTGGAGTTCCTGAAAATCGTCACTGATATTAGTGTGGTTTGATTTCTCAGTATTGACAAGGGGGGTGATGCCCATCATGAGGATGGAAATACGAATTTATACGGATCCATTCTTGACGACATTGGGTGCGGGAGCCTGCTTATCCCAGAGATGTATGCGCTCTGATACGCTTGTATAGGCTTGGCTGTGGGGACCGGTATAAATTTGTGTGGGTCGAAAGATCCGGTTTTCTGCTAGCTGTTCTTTCCAGTGGGCCAGCCATCCGGCCACGCGTGCGATCGCAAATATCGGCGTAAACAAGTCCGTTGGGATGCCTAGTTTTCGATAAACCAGCCCTGAATAAAAATCCACATTGGGGTATACCCCTTTATGGCCTAGTTTTTCGACAAGGACAGTTTCTAACTCAATGGCGATCTCATAGTATTCATCCTGACCAAATTTATCAAACAGCTGCTCCGCTAGCTTTTGTAAGATCGCCGCTCGCGGGTCTTTAACCTTATAAACCCGGTGACCAAATCCCATAATCTTGGCCCGACGTGCCATCCGCTCCTCTACGTAGGGACGGACATTTTCCACCGAGCCGATCTCCTCAAGCATGGCGATTACTTCTTCATTTGCCCCGCCGTGGAGCGGACCGGCCAGGGTGCCCACCGCCGAGGCCACAACCGCATAGGGATCGGTTAGGGTGGATGCGGTCACCATCGCTGAAAATGTCGACGCATTGATGGTGTGCTCAGCATGGAGCGTTAGGCATACATCAAAAATCCTGGCCGATAGGGGGTCTGGCTCCTCCTCGTTGAGCATGTACAAAAAGTTGGCAGCATAGTCCAGGTCATCCCGAGGCTGCACCGGGTCGTTGCCCTTGCGAATCAGCTTAAACGCCGCCACCATGGTGGGGATTTTTGCCAGCAGCCGCACCACAGCGGCCTGGATGTAGGCTGGATTTTCCAAAGCCCGACGGGAGTAGAACAATCCCAATGCAGCCGCGCAGGCCTGGAGCGCATCCATCGGATGTCCGCTCTCAGGAAAGCATTTCATCATGTCGCGGATACGATATTTCAACCGGCGGTGCTGTTGAATTTCTGCCTTAAACGCATCCAGCTCCTGTTTTGTCGGTAAGCCACCCCAAATCAGTAAATAGGCTGTTTCTAAAAAAGTACTTTTTTGAGCTAATTCTTCAATACGAATGCCTCGGTACTCTAAAATTCCTTTCTGACCATTCACATAGCTAATGCTTGATTCTGTGGCGGGAATTCCCTCTAAACCAGGGCGATATTCGCATAGGGTCATCGTTAGTCGTCCTACCGCTACTCTCTTCTATTAGTTAAGGATATCGAGAAGTGAGCTGATTACGAATTTTAGACCGGTCTTTCTTCAGGAAGACAGGCGGATGCTAGAGCATAAAACGGGGCGGTGCTAGCCAAAAGAGCTGGCTGCGGCCAACGGCATTGTGCGGGTCGGACAGACTCACCCCAATGATACCGGCTTTTTTTAAGACCCACTGAGCCTCATGCCCACCCTGGACCAGCTGCTGTGCCCATTCACTTAAATCAGGCGCATGGCCCACTAAAGCAACGGTTTCATGACCTAAGGATTGTTCCCCCAGCCAATCTAACCAGTCCTGCAGGTTGCCACCGGGAGCCAGCGGTTCAAAAACTTGAAAGGCTGTGGCCAGATCCGCCTGACACAACAGCTCCGCCGTTTGCACTGCGCGCACTAGGGGACTGCTTAGCAACGTATCAAAGTACAGCTCCAAAGCCGCCAGCCGTTGAGCAACTTGTTTGGTTTTAAGCAGCCCTTTTTTGATCAGCGGTCGCTGGGCGTCGTTGATGTAGGTGCCACGCTCAGCGGCAATCCCATGGCGAATAAAGTAAACCTGGGTGGTCGAATTCGGCATACCCCCTAGTCCGTATTAATCATGCCGTTTTCTGGATTGATCAGCTTTAAAAGCTTTTGTTTAATCTGCAAGTCAAACACTTCCCACTTAAGGCGGTTATAGTCGCTTTTTTCATAAAAACCTGACAAAAAGCCCACGGGCACCTCAAAGCCACCCGCCGTGGCACGACCGCCTCCAAAAAAACGCCCCTGACTGTCTTGACCAAACGCCTCTTTGATAAACTCATCGGGATCTAAGGTGATCTTACTGGTTCGTAACGAGCCAATCACCAATTCCCGCTCATCGTCTTCGTCATGGACAATTCCATAGACGACAGCGGTGTGGACATCATCTTCGGTAAGCAAAAAGTCCGTTGCCTGGGGAATGGCGTCACGATCTTCATAGCGAAGATAGCCAACGCCCGCCATGGAGACACTGTTGTGAATTTTGCGATTGCGCAGCGACCGTTCGATGACGTCCATGGCCCTTTTAGACCGGGATGCCTGCAAAATAGCGCTCAAAAGCTGGGCGTCACAATATTGGCTAAGATAGGCGGCGGCCATAAAGTCGGCTTCTGCTGCCTGCATCAGCTGCCCCGTATCTGAGCGCAATCCGTGCATTAGGGCGGTGGCGCATTTGACGTGTTTACCGTTGCTGCGGTCTAGATCCAATAGTCCCGCCTGGAGATACTGGGTCAAAATAGTGGCTGTCGCCCGAACATCTGGACGGATATCAGTAAACTCGGCAGCGGGTTTACCTTGGAGCGTATGGTGATCAATCACCACCAGGAGGGGCACCTCAGCCGCATTTACCCGATCTAACAGCTGGCTGGTTGTGCCCTGGGTATCGACTAGAACATAGCCCCCATACTGGGATAGATCCGGGGGTTTTTGATTCGACCATCGTTTGGCCGGTAGGTTAGTGAGTTTAACGAGGGCAATATTTTCTTGGTGACTCAGGGTGCCTGAATAAAAAATGTCGCAGTCCACATCATAGGTAGCGGCAATTAGCTGATAGGTCCAGGCTGAGGATAGGGCGTCCGGGTCCGGGAAGTCCTGTAATAACACCAGCTGTCGACTGCCCGCATGGGTCATCAGCAGATGTCGCAGTGATGATTCAGGGCCATCGCTCAAATCCAGGTTGGGTTTGTAGCTCTGGTTGGACGATTTCAGGAGTGTGTCTTGGGATGCCATGCGCAAAGATGGGTGAGGGAGGGCAGAAAACAATAGAACTGGCGTGGGTAGCTTAGCCGGTCAGGCCAATCACATACTTACGCCATTCCTTATGGGCCTCTCCGCGCGTGTGGCGGGCAATTTCAAAGTACAGACTGCTGTGGGGCTTGCGCGGTGTAATCCGCAGCGGCATAGTCGCTTCTTTGGGGGTACGATTGCCTTTTTTTACGTTACAACGTACACAGGCAGACACCATATTTTCCCAGACCTCCTTGCCTCCACGGGAGCGAGGGATGACGTGGTCTAGGGTGAGGCCATCGCCGACGTATCCGCAATATTGGCAGGTATGATTATCGCGGTAGAGCAGGTTGCGACGGGTCAGGGGAATATCCTTGTATGGAATACGTACGTAGTGGCGCAGACGGATGACGGTGGGCAAAGGAAAATTTGCGTAGACTGCCCGCCCGTTATGTTCTACGGTTTCGGCCTTGCCCTTGATAATCAACACAATAGCCCGCCGCCAACTCGTAATGTTTAACGGCTCATAGGAAGCATTCAAGACAAGAACCTTACTCATTGAGGTTCAATCTAGGGTCAATAAGTTGTGACTTGATACTAACACAGGTCACCTGAGCGGCCGAACTCTTGCGATACTGTGCTATGGCCGTGGTGTGATTTTGACAGCAAAGGAGAGCAACATGCTGAGTTGGGAAGATACGCCTAGCGTGTCAGCAATGCAATGCTCAAGGGCTTGGGTGGAAGTCAGCTTAGGGGCCATTCAGCATAATGTGCGCGAGTTTTGTCAGCTGCTGCGGCCAACGACCGAGCTGATGGCGGTGGTCAAGGCCGATGCCTATGGCCACGGTGCGATCGCAGTGTCACGGACAGCTTTGGCCGCCGGGGCGACATGGCTGGGGGTGGCCACGGTACCTGAAGGGATAGAGCTACGGCAGGCGGGGGTGGCGGCACCCATTTTGGTGATGGGGGCGCTAAACCATACTGAGGAAGTGCGGGCCGTCGCTCGCTGGCAGCTGCAGCCGACGATTGTCTCACCGCAGCAGGCCCTGGTATTTGCGGAGGCTTTAAGCGATGTGTGTTTGCCACTGCCAGTGCAGGTCCAGTTGGATACGGGCATGTCGCGTTTGGGATTTGACTGGCAGCGAGCCCTGGAGTTTGTAGAATTTGTGGCGGGGCTTCCGGCGTTGCAGGTGACCGGTCTGTATTCCCATTTTGCAACGGCCGACGAGGCCGATAAAACTGAAATGTATCGGCAGCATGAGCGGTTTGAGCGTGCGATCGCAACGCTCAAAACCCATCACCGACTGCCCGCTCGGCTACACCTGGCTAACACAGCTGCCACCCTCAGCAATGCAGCTGCATTTCAGTACGACATGGTGCGTGTAGGTCTAGGCATTTATGGGGTATCACCGGCTCCCCACCTACGATCTGTAATTAGTCTCAAACCGGCTTTAGCCGTCAAAGCGCGCATCACCCATATCAAGCAGATTCCCGCTGGTGCTGGTGTCAGTTACGGCCATCGCTTTATTGCCAAACAGCCCATGACCATTGCCATAGTAGGTATCGGCTATGCCGACGGCGTGCCCCGTTTGCTATCAGACAGGCTCAGTGTGATGGTCGGCAATCAGCTGGTCCCTCAAATTGGTGCTATCACCATGGATCAGCTCATGCTGGATGTTTCTGACATTCACCCTCTACACGAAGGCGATGTAGTCACCCTGCTTGGCGGTTCACCCCCCCACCAAATTACAGCTGATGATTGGGCCAATCGCATTGGGACCATATCTTGGGAAGTTCTTTGCAGCTTTAAACATCGCCTGCCGCGCATCATCACGAGAAATAGCGCTAGAAAGCTTTGCCCTGCTGAAGATAGCTTGTTATAATGCAGCTCTGAACTTGGAGAGGTGGCTGAGTGGTTGAAAGCGGCTCCCTGCTAAGGAGTTATAGGGTGTAAATCCTATCGAGGGTTCGAATCCCTCCCTCTCCGTATTGATTGCCAACTAGCGACCAGCGTTATGCACCGCCCACAATAGTCGCTCTGCGCTGGCATTGTGATGGGCAAATGAAAACAAATGCTGAAATGTCAGCTTACCCGATTGATCTACCACAAACTGGGCTGGCAGCGGGGCTCCTAACGCCTGTCCAGTTCCATACCGACGAAAGCTAGCACAGTCAGGATCGATCAGCAGCGGCATGGCTAGCCCCAAGTCTTTCTGGATTAACTGGCTCTGCTGGGTATCAGTACTCGTAATCATCAGTACCTCAGCCCCCAGCCGCTCAAACTTTTTGTAAGCGGCCACCATCGACACAAGGTGTGGATAGCAGAAAGGACAGTATTGCTTTTCTGTAAAAATACGCGTGAAGACAATGACTACAGCAGAAGTACCGCAATAGCTAGACAGTCTAATTGGTGCTCTTTGACCAGCAACAGGTAGCTCAAAATCGGGTAGAGTCTGACCTACCCGAAATTTAGTCAATGCGGGTAGTGGTAAAAAGTTTTTGACGAATCGTTGACTAACAACCCGTCGAAAATCCATAGAGGTCAGCTTGAATGCTGCGGCCATTGACACCTAAAGATTGAGTTATAAAGCGGATTAGGAGTCCACAATCGATGCAAAAAAGGTCTTTGATTTAACCGGATCAGGATTCATCGTTTTATCCCCAGGAGTCCACCCCGCTGGACAAACCTCATCAGGATGGGACTGTACATGCTGTACTGCCTGCAAAACCCGCAGAGTTTCATCGACGCTGCGACCAAAAGAAAGGTTGTTGACGGTTGCATGCTGCAGGATGCCATCCTTATCAATCAAAAATAGTCCCCGTAATGCAACACCAGCTTCAGGCTCTAAAACATTATAGGCAGCGCTAATTTCCTTCTTAATATCAGAGATCAAAGGATAGGCTAAATCCCCTATTCCACCTGCTTTACGTTCGGTCTGAATCCAAGCCAAATGAGAAAACTCACTATCCACCGAAGCCCCAAGCACCTCCGTGTTGAGACTGGTAAACTCCTCATATCGGTCGCTAAAGGCAGTAATCTCAGTTGGACAAACAAAGGTAAAGTCTAAGGGATAGAAAAATAGAACAACGTACCGGCCAAGGTAGTCAGATAGCTTGATGGTCTTAAACTCTTGATCCACAACGGCTGTTGCCGTGAAGTCAGGAGCCGCTTGGCCAACGCGCAAACATTTTTCCGCTGAGGTACTCATCCGTTTGTTTCTCACAAATTGAGTTGACTGATATACAAGCGAGCCGACTCCATGCCCAGATATTCCTTTTGACTAGGCGGCTACTTGCTTATACGCAGGGTAAACCCGGGGCGCGCTCCAAGCAACTGAAGCAATCACTTACAACCCAATTCTACAGCGGAAGCTACAACCGCCCAAGCGGCTAATAACTTCTAACATGGTCTGCTGGATACCCCGACAGACAAATATCTACAACAAGTTTGAATAAACAAATGGCTCAGACGTGATTTGAACACGTGACCAAGGGCTTATGAGTCCCCTGCTCTACCACTGAGCTACTGAGCCACTTTAGATTGCTTTACATCCAGCAACCATTTAAATTTATCACGAAACGTCAAGGAACTGCATAGGTAATTAGAGTGTTTAACACTATACCTGCAGAGAGCTGCAGATAAAGCTGACCGCTTCGAAAATTAAAAAAGCGTTAGCCTGCCAGATAGCAAACTAACGCTTTACCAGAAATTAAATGCAATAAAGCTACCCTAGCGCCCAGGTAGCATAGCCATTGGGTTCACAGTACCGCGATTGGGAATATGTATCTCAAAATGCAGGTGAGGCCCTGTACTATAGCCAGTACTACCCATATCAGCAATATGCTGACCCTGAGCTACCTTCTGGCCTACCCTTACAGATATCCGACTATTGTGGGCGTAGCGAGTCATACTCCCATCGGCGTGGCGCACCTCAACCATGTTGCCATAACCGCCAGAGTTCCATCCGGCTTTTTCAACCACACCAGGGGCAGCTGCTACGATGGGCGTACCTACCGGACCAGCAACATCAATGCCACGATGCATACGTCCCCATCGCCAACCGTAGCCGGATGTTAGGGTGCCGTGAGTAGGCCAGATGTAGCCATTAAAATAATCAGGCGTTTCCGGTAGATATTCATCAGCCGACGGCAAAATCGGCATCTCGGGAGAGACCACCTGTCCAGCCGCTGGCATTGGTGAAGACACATAGACGCTCGGGTCAAGAGGTGCGGCAGCTAGAAGCTCAGGGCGCTGGGTCTCTACGCTTTCCGTTTGAGCAGCGGCGCTATTTCCTGGAAACTGAGGATTAACGACAATGTCACCAATACCTTGATCCGACTGACCTAGGGCAATCAGATCGCCATCAGCTTCCAAAGTAATGTCAGCTGTCAAACCATCGGTTGAAAGGTCACCATCAACTTGCTGAGCTGAGTCAACCTTGGCCAGTAAGTCAGCCGTATATGGATCCTCAACCTCCGCTAAATCGACATCTGCCTGGGGTTGATCCGCAGTTGAAGATTCCGAAACCGCCACCTCTTGCTCGCCACGCAAGCGCTGTAGAGTCGTAGAACCGTGAATGCGGGTTTCAACCGTTGACTGGAGTCGGCTCAGGCGAGTGCCGTCAAAATCATACTGAGAAGACGCTGCAGCGAGTTCAGAAGCAGACTTAGCAATCGACGTCTCAGCGTCAGAAATAATTAGTTCGTTTGCAACATCCTCCGGGACAGAAAGGGTTTCACCAGCTACGATAAAATCTGGATCTTCCAATTCATTGGCTTCAGTTAGCTCTTCGGATGTGGTTCCAAGGGAAACCGCAATATCGCCAATCGTATCTCCCGGCCGAACCTCGTAGCCGGGCGACTCAGCATTAGTGACGTCTTCAGAGGTCGGAATCGCTGGTGCGCTTTGCGATTCGGTCTGAAAACCATGGGTCAGATGCTCGGCTGAAGCGAGCTGCTCTAGGTCAGCTTGAAATCCATCTGAGTTGGACACGAGACCGGCAGAGCGCAGAGAAATATCTCCAGTCAGCTCCTCACCAGCTATGACCACTGGCTTGCCCTGTACGTCGGATACTTCGGATTTCTGAAGCGCCTCAGCGGCATCAGTATCAAGATTCGAAACGCCAGCCATCAAACGCTCAAGCGAGGGTGCATGGCCTTGGGCACTAGAGTCGCTCTGAACACCTGGCAGCAGAGAAACCAGCGTTGGCTGAGTTGAGTCCTCGCCAGGAACCTTAATCACCTGCCCCACCTGAAGAGTCGCGTCAGGAGAGATGCGGTTGGCGACCTTGATGTCACGAATTTCGACTTGGTGCTCCTGGGCAATTTGCCAGAGACTTTCCCCTTGCTCAACCGTGTGATACACAGATGGAGCCTGCCTTCTGGAGGATACCTGCCCTGAACGCTCTACTTGGCTACCAAGCACAGATGGTAGCTGGGATGATTCGCTTGAAGCTGCGGCCTTAGTAATGGGAAAAGACCCAACCGCTGCGGTTGCTTCACTGTCAGCGAATAAAACTCCAGATGCGCCAAATGAGAGCGCAAGTCCCAGCATGGCGGCAGATTTCGACCTGCCGATATTTCCAGACGAAGCTTGCTCAATAGAATCATCCATGTCTGAAATACATGAATGACTTATTTCAGAATTGGGCTCCTGAGAATTTGCTCGTTTCAAGGAATAACCTCCTAAATGACCAGCGTTCGACTGTTTGAAATCAACCTGTCTCTAACAGTTTCCCGATTGCGGGTCGTTGACAACAAGTGGAATCAGGTAGATGAGGTACCAGCGTTGAGCAAGCACAATGCTCTCTGGTGGCAAAATCACCCTTCATACCCAACTTAGGCAAGTTTACACGACTTAATCAAAAGATCAATCCTGCACAAAACAAGTTCCCCTTTTATTATCTAAAATCAATATGAAATTAAATTTGCCGTGGATTTTTGTCTCAATAAGGTCTAAATTTATCTTCCGAAATTCTTCAAGCCCTTGTGTAAGTTACGGTTAGGGCTATCTTGAGGAATTATGTGCTGGGCGATGGAATGACAGAAAACCTATGTTTATTCCAGTTGTCGATTTGTCAAGACTAAACGCTTCAAAAGGTCTGCTTTCCTAGCCTGCCCGGCTATTCCACGAATTTGATCGTAGTTTGACCGTTACCAAGCCGTCACCGCTATAGAAAATTTTTATCTCAGGGCCTGTTTGTTTGTATCTTAGGTGACTGTCTTTACAGCTGAGATACAGAGCTAAGCGGCTCTTTGCAGATAAAAGTGTAGGATTCTGGTGAAATCACGGTTGCCTTTTTAAGGAAAGGAGTGATCCCGTAACGCTGTAGCTATCGAGATATGTACTTACTACTGGGTTGGGGATGCTACTGGGTTAGACATGCTACCGGGTTGGGGATGCCAGATGACCGAGCTGTCGGAGCGCTTCAAACAGCCCAATGGCTGCACTTACTGAGAGATTGAGACTACGGACGCTGCTGTGGGTCATCATGATCTTTGCAGTGTGCTCACAGGTATCAAGAAGTGTTTTAGGAAGACCTTGGCTCTCACTTCCGAATAACAGCCAATCGTCCTCTCTATAGTCAATCTCTACATAGCTGTGGGTGCTTTTAGTGGTGAAGCCAATTAACCTGCCACCCATGGAGCGCTGATATTGACAGAAGCTTTCCAAGCCTGGGTGTACATGCAGATTGACATGGGGCCAATAATCTAAACCAGCTCTTTTTAGATAGCGGTCACTAAGTTCAAAGCCAAGGGGTTCTACTAGATGCAGCTCAGTTGTGGTTGCAGCACATGTGCGCGCAATATTACCTGTATTTGGGGGGATTTCTGGGTTGACGAGGACAATTTTGGGCATTGACATAGTTGTAGATAGTGGAATCACATATCTTGAATTAACCTTCTGACCGTGTTTAGGTGTCCCAAAACAGCTCTTATATAGGACTTACTAATCAATCAATCCAGATTATGGGCCTGGGTGAGTTTTTGGCTGTCCTGATACGACCTGAAGGCTGAGATAGCAAATATCTATATATCGGGTAGTACAAATAACCTCAGGCAGGTTGACACAAATCGCTCTGTAGAGCCTGTTCCTGACGCTCCATAATTTGAATAGTCTGAGCTATCACTTGGGAAACATCCATGCCGGCCTCAACCTGCTTGAGCCAGTTCTGAGCTTGATTGCCCTCTCTCAATATTTGTTTGATGGGGGTTAGGAAGCAGGCAATTCCCTGAGCTTTGGCGATGGGCAGAACCTCGTTGTAAATCTGTGTTATCCAGTCACTGGCCGTGATTGTTTGGCCGTCGTGCCAATGGCGTAGCTGCGCATTGAGGCTAGATTTGGCTGCCTGTGCTTCGTTTTCGTTGATGATAGCCAGCAGATCATCATGGCGACTATGGCTGGGTAGCTGGCTTGAGGTTAAGGGATCTAGGTCTGGATTTTTCTGAAGTTGAAGCAGTCGAGATTCTAGAAACGCGGTCATTGCCAATAGGTGAATGGGATCGGTGACTAGGTCTGAAATCCTAATTTCAAGACGGTTGAGCTTGTAGGGTCGACAGTCGCCATTGGGGCGTACAGATATCCAGAGATGACGAACGTTTTGCATAGTACCCAGTTGCAGCTGGGCTTCTGTCCATTTGATAAAGTGCCCATGGCTTTCAAATAGGGGAACGTGCTGGGGCGTTTGGGGAAATAGATGCCAGCGGGTGGAATGATAGCCGGTAATACGGTTGTCGAGAAATGGAGACGATGCGCTCAGTGCCAGGATCAGAGGAGCCTCAGCTCTGATGAGTCGGCACGCTCGCATCAGCATATCTGGATCGCTAATGCCAAGGTTGATATGAATACTAGCGGTAACGACATCAGTCCCGTAGGTATTCTCAATGTAGGCGTGGTAAGGATTTTGGGGATCTGAACGGTGAAAAACCTGACTATTGCCTGTTGATAATGTACTGCCAGGAATCAGGGTGTAGCGCTGGTTAAGACCGTTCAAAAATCGCCTTAGGCGGCGACGGGGGGTCACTAGCTCGCAGAGTAGCTGTTCATATTGCTGTAATGGCGGTGTAGTGTATTCAACGTTTCGACTATCGGGCTCACGAACAAATCCACTGAGGGCTGCAACGATTTTGTCTGATAACCCAATGATTTCCCCATCCATGAGGCCAGTGTACATTTCAACTTCAAACCCTTTTGACAGCAGCACGATGTTACTCCGGGGTGGGCAAAGGTAGCTTTTTCTGCGGAGAGGCTACCCCTGTCTATCTTAAAGGCTGACGGGTGGACTCGGTGATTGCGTAGTGGAGCACGGCGGCCCACTGGAGCTAGTCAAATAGTGGGGTATGGGGCCCGTCCCAGAGGGCATTGCTGTTAAGAACCCAATATTGAGTTAAGCGGCACGATTAAGGCCCATATATTAAGTGGCCCGATTAATGTCTATATATATGTGAGGTCCATACTTCAGCTCAATACAATCGGGCAGTTTTAATCCATCCATATATAAGGTTTTGGCTAGCTGGGCATTCTTATAAAGATGATGGTTTTGGCAAAATCTTCTGCAGTGAAGGTTTTGCCCCAGTGGCCAGGTTACTAAACAGGCATCGAAACCATGATTTTTCCCATGGGCATGCCATGATCGAGGATAGATTGGGTTAAGCTACTAGGGAAACATACCTAGTGACCTATCTGCTGTTTTGCAAAGTTGATTAGCTGTGAATCGGGACGTTTTGGCGTTTACTAACGGTACTTGGGATAGTGACTCAGTTATTCACCTGAGTGATGCTATCGGTCAGCGGGTTAGCATCAAAACTAAAAAGATAACTTCTCGGCAGCGGCAGATTGTGGCAGCTGTTGCAGTACCTTGCGCGTTGGATCAGGTTTGGCAGGTATTAACTGACTATGAAAGGCTTGCAGATTTTGTTCCTAACCTTACAAGCAGTCGAGTGCTGAGTCGTACCGGTGATGGTGTTCAACTCGAACAAATCGGTGCTCAGTGTTTTTTGAACTTCAAGTTTTGCGCCCGCGTTCTTTTAGAGATGACTGAGGTATTCCCTAAAGAAATAGGGTTTTCGATGGTGGAAGGTGATTTTAAGAAGTTTATGGGTAGGTGGTTACTGCAGCCAGCACTTTTGGGTGAGCAGACTGCGACACTGTTATCCTATGAGCTTTTGGTACAACCACCGCTGGCTATGCCGGTTCATCTGATTGAGCGGCATATTTGTCATAATTTGACTCAAAATCTATTGGCAATTTGCGATCGCACCACACAGCAATTTGCCTGATATTCTGCTCATTATCATTTGGCTGACAAAGCGGTGTCAGCCATTTGTGTTACTGGCCAGCCAAGCAAATGTGCGGGACTACAAAATGTCCTCTGGGGGAAGTACTCGTCTGAATACGGCGAGTCCGTTTAAGACCAAGATTGGGTGCTAGACCTGGCCGGGCCAATTGCGATCGCACAGATGCTGCCAAAGAAAATTTGATTCGGCGGCAAGATACTCATCATTTGGCGGGCTTGGGATTGACGACGGGTTGGCCAGTCATTTTTGATCAAAGTCAGGCATTGCTACCGATTGCAGAGCGAACAATAACGCAACAGGTGGCGACACTAGGAAAATAAACGGTTACGGTGACTTGAGGATGGTGTACTGCATTTTTGTAATACGATAAGTGTATGCAGAATTGCCGATGAGGCTCGCACTGTCCGTCGCCAAAGCTACCCTTGCCTGACGTTAAGGACGAGCGGGGCATTTGAGCAAACCCCTGCGGTTATGGATGAAAACTTTGTGTGAGCTAATTCTGGGCTGTTCGCTGAGTTCGATATCCCCCGAGGCCATGGTTACACTGGCTCCGTCAGCAGCCCCCGGAGGCTGCTTGGCGCGCATCTGACCCACTTATTATGTAGGGGCTTGTCCTTGAGAGCATTGACTTAGGCAATGCTCTGGCCAATGCCAGCTTATTCTCAAAATCTCTGCTCAATTTCTGGCCTAAAATTTGACCTAAAATCTGGTTGCTATTAACCGGATCCAGCCGGGGTTATCCCACATATATAAACCGAAGATAGGTCCATAAAGCAACCGCGCCACGGGCAATACAGCTCGTGGCGCGGTTTATAGGTTAATACCCCCAGGGGAATTCGAATCCCCGTCGCCTCCGTGAAAGGGAGGTGTCCTAGGCCTCTAGACGATGGGGGCATGACTGCCTTTG
>JBCDJC010000053.1:0-26327 GCA_038748225.1 Cyanobacteria bacterium P01_H01_bin.26
GAATCTAAGGTGGCGATCGCATCCGCCGTCGGCCACCGGGGCTGAGTTACCACAGCAATGCCGTCCGGCATCACCATAATCAACAGCGATGCCAGGGTAAACAAAATCAACAGGCCCCCCATCTGCCGTCGCCACACCCGCCAGGGAATCCGCGCAGTCAGGGTGAGCAGCGTCAGCACCCCCACTAAACCAATGCGCCAGGCCGTACTGGCCAACACCGGCGTTAGCAAAAAACTGAGCAGCCACGCTAGCTTGACCCGCGCATCAATGCGATGGAGCCAGGTCACCGGCTGTTCTAAATACAAACCTATTGGTAGGGAGCGAAGCAGGTCCATAGGTGCGGTCGTTAAACTTTGGTAGCCCGGTTGGCGCTGTCGCGATCCAGATCGCGAATCTTTTTACCACGCCACAACAGACGAATAGGGGTACCTTCGTAGCCAAGATTTTCGCGAAACTGGCGCTCGATATAGCGACGATAGTTGTCGGTAAAGAGCTTGCCTGAATTGACAAACAGGGTAAAGGTGGGGGGGCGTACGCTCACCTGGGTGCCATAGTAAATCCGCCCCTGTTTGCCCTGGCGGGTGGTCGGTGGCGAATGCCAGCTGACGGCATCTTCTAGCACCTCGTTGACCACAGCAGTGCTAACTCGACGCCGGTGCTGCACCACCGCCTCATCGACGGCATCCAATATCTTAGGCACCCGCTGTCCCGTGAGGGCACTGACATAGAGGCGCGTAGCCCAGTCTAAAAAATAAATTTTGGAGCCCAGCTTTTTATCGTACTCATAGATGGTGTGGCTATCTTTTTCGATGGCGTCCCACTTATTCACCACAATAATGCAGGCCCGGCCGTCGTCTTCGATTCGACCCGCTAGCTTTTGATCCTGCTCGGTCATGCCGTCGAGGGCATCAATCACCAGCAGTACCACATCGGACCGGCGAATCGCCTTAAACGCGCGGTTGATACTAAAAAATTCAGGTCCGTAGTCAACGTTTTTCTTTTTGCGGATGCCGGCGGTGTCCACCAGGCGATAGATCGTTTCTTTGCGGCGCACCACCATGTCAATCGTGTCGCGGGTGGTGCCAGACACATCGCTCACGATGGCTCGGTTTTCACCGACAAAGGCATTGAGCAGACTAGATTTACCCACGTTGGGCCGTCCGACGATGGCGACCTTAATCTCGTCATCCTCAACCAGGTCTTCGGTGGCGGGCAGGTGGGTGACTAGCTCATCTAAAAGATCGCCGGTGCCGTTACCGTGGATGCCCGATACGGCATAGGGTTCCCCCAGCCCCAACTCCCAAAAATCGGCGGCCTGGACCAGGCCCTGATCCTCCGACTCACACTTGTTGACGGCCAGCAACACCGGTACCGACTGCTGCCGCAGCCAGGAGGCGATTTCGCGATCGCTTTCGTTGGGTCCGGCTTGACCATCCACAACAAAGATGGCCGCCTTGGACTCGGCCAGGGCCAGCAGGGCCTGTTCGCGAATGTAGGGTAAAAACTCAGTGTCGTCGTCAAACACCAGACCGCCGGTATCCACCACCATAAAGTCGCGGTCTTGCCAAAAAGCAGGCTGGTAGGTGCGATCGCGAGTCACCCCGGGCTGGTCGTAGACAATCGCCTCCCGCGCCCCCGCCAGTCGATTGACCAGGGTAGACTTGCCCACATTGGGACGACCAATAACTGCAACGATGGGCAAAGCCATGGAAAACCAGCAACTAAAAAGCAGAAGACCATTGTAACAATTCGCGTCAGGGGAAATTGTTATCCCCCCAAGGAATTCAGTAGATAGTAAAGCGATGACGCCAGGAGCAGCGGCTCTCTTTTTGACCGCCTCTTTTTTTTGACCCCTGTGGATAGGAGCAGGATTTGCCTAGAGTATAGCTTTCATGTCGGCTTTTGCTTCACGGCGCAGCTGGGTGGCAATACGAAATAACTCTTGACCGGTGTGGAGATAGCTGTCGTCGTAGGTAAAGGTAAACCGCTCAATTTCTTCGATGCCGTCTTCAAGCTGATTGAGACAGTAGTAGAGATTAGCGGCCACCGGGGCAGTCTGGGACGGGTTGGCCATGGACTTAAACTTTTGTTTGGCCTTTTCCAACAATTCGCGACAGTCTTCTAGATAGCCTTGGAACGCTTCCATCAGCTCGTCATCAAAGGGATCGGCGGAGAGGCTGCGAACTTCGGCTTTGAGCGGACTGATAATTTTACCCACTAGCCGGTCGATGGGATTGTAAACGCTGCGAATCCATTGGGTAAGGGCATCGTCAGCTTGCTGGTTGGCCCGGCGTCGTTTTTGGTACTCAGCTTGGATATCGCCGACGTTTTGCGATCGCACCCCCCGATGCTGGCCGTCATAGCGCTTACGGGCAGCCGGATCGCCGAGTATTTCATAGGCTTGATTGATCTGGGCAATGCGCTCATGATCGGTCGGCTCCCCCCCCCGGCTATCGGGATGGTGCTGTTTTGCCAGCCGGTGATAGGCCCGCTTAATATCGGTCTGGGTAGCCGTTTGCTGTAGTTCTAAGGTCTTGTAGTGATTTGGCGTTGCCATGATGGGGGTATCAGTGCAAATTTTATTTTACGGTTCTGGCTGACACAGTGGGCAGTAGTAATACCGGCGACTGCTGGCAAACGCCTTAACAATCGGTGTCTCACACACACGGCAGGGGCGATGGACTCGACCAAACACCCAGTGGCGATACTGGGATCGCTTTTGCCCCTGGGCCTTGAGCTGATTGGCCAGGTCTAGATCGCTGGTGATGCCGCCATAGCGATAGGACTGGTAGGGAATGGCGATACTGGCATCAGCCAGGGCCGCTAGCTGAGCGTCGCTGCAGTCGATGGGCCGCAGACGGGGGTAGATCCTAGCCACATAGAGAATTTCACTGCGTAGATAATTGCCGATGCCCGCTAGAAAGTGCTGGTCTAGATACAGGGTGACCAGCTGACGACGCTGGTTTTGCTTGGCCATTAGCAATTCGAGCACATGGTCTGGCCGCAGGTTGGGATTAAGAACGTCGGGGCCCAGCCTGCTTAAAAAGGGATGGTGGGGAATCTGCTCGGGTGTGAGCACCTCAATATCGGAGGCGCTGTAGAGCAGGGCTGATTTTTGGTGGTTGTGGAGCGCCAGGCGCAGCTGGCGTTTTGTGGTGGGATAGTTGTGGGCACGGCGCACCATCCAAACGCCATAGAGCTGGTTGTGGCTGTAGATGCTCAGGGCGTTTTCAAAGTGGATCAGCAGCGCCTTGCCCCGGGTTTCCACACGGTTTACCGTCTGGCCGGTGAGCTTACTTTCGTAGGGTTTGAGGTGCTCAAAGGCAAAAAAGACTTCGCTGGTGGGTTTTGCCTTGAGGGCACTCTCAATTTTATCGGCGGCTTTACGAATCTCGGGGCCTTCGGGCATGGGGGCGGGCTATTCCTTCTGCCATAGTTTAATGGTTTTGTCGGCACTGGCGCTGGCCATCAGCTGACCGTTGGGGTGGATTGCGATCGCAGTGACCGAGTTACTGTGATCCGTCAGGGTTTCCACCAGCTCCCCGGTTTTGGTATCCCATATCTTGATGCAGCTATCGCCGCTGGCGCTGACCACGGTGCGCTGGTTGGGGGCAAGTGCGATCGCATTGACCTCCCCCATATGGCCCTTGAGCGTATGGATCAAATTGCCTGAGCGCATACTCCAAAGCTTAATTGAGCGATCCTTGCCCGCACTGACAATCAAACGACCATCGGGACTGATGAGCACATCATTCACCGAATTTAAGTGCCCCGGCAACACTCGAAACACCTGGCCATTACCCAAGTGCCAAAGACGGATTTTATTATCAAACCCGCCGCTCACAACCAGCTCTTCATCGGGGGAAATGTCAACGCAGCGGATCATACCAGCATTGCCCGAAATAGACTTCACCAGCTTGCCATGGGCTATATCCCACACACCAACCGTGCGATCTTCACTACCGCTTATCAGTAAAGAGCCCCGGCGACCGATGGCCAATGACGTCACATCGTGCTGGTGACCCTTAAGTAGATGAAGAAGGCTACCCTTACCCACATCCCACAGGCGAATTGTGTCATCATCGCTGCAGCTCGCCAGGATCTGATCGCGGGGGCTAAACGCCAGCCCATTGATCCCCCGAGCATGCCCTTTGAGAGAAACCATCAGCCGCCCGGTCTGAGCATCCCAAACATTAACCGTATCGTCCCATCCCCCACTGGCCAGCACCATCTGCTGGGGACTAAACGCCACCGTCGACACCCAAGATTTATGACCCTCGAGAGTGTTGACACACACCCAGCGAGAGGGTGCACTTTTAGGCCCAGAGGACTGGACTTTAGTGGCCATTCCCCTTGAGTAAATACGACCGCCAATAGAGACATCCGACGACCCAATAGAGTCCATAGAAAGCCGCCCCGACGTTCTGCCAGTGGATCCAGAAGGTGGACCAGAAGACCCGACTGGGCTAGACCGCCCCTTCGACATCGGTCCGGATTTTTTTTGGCCTGGTGACGTCGCTGACTGCCCCTTTGAGCTGGCAGCCGAGCGTCTGCCAGTGGTCGGGCCAGGTTTAGCCCTAGAAATTGGCTGGGAACCCGATCTGCGCTGGGGCGGAGCCGTCGGTGGGTGAGCCTGTCTAAACTCCTCGCTGATCAAGTGCTGGTTTAAGTTTCGACTAACGTCTTGGCCAGAACTAATGGCATCGGACAGGGGGCCATTGTTGTTATCCTGGGGCCGCTGTCGGGTCCACCCCGGTACCGTCCGGTGGTAGGCCGGGAGAGCTTCCACCTCCTGGAGTACCTCCGCCGCTGAGCGATAGCGCTCGTTAATAAAGTCCTTTAGCATCCGGTCTAAAATGGCAGCCAGTGCAGGCGTGACCGAGCGCCCTGCCGCGACCAGATGGTCCTGCCATAGCCACCGCCCCTCAAGGGGACTGTAGAGTTTCTCCGGTTTACGGCCTGTCAACAAACAGATACAGGTGGCTCCGAGACTGTAGAGATCGCTGGATGGATACGCCTCTCCACTACGCAGCTGTTCAATCGGAGAGTAGCCCTCAGTGCCAATGCGGGTACCGGTGCGTTCCTCGGTATCAACCAGCGAGGCCACCAGCTGTTTGGCAATGCCAAAGTCAATTAGCACCGGCTTTTGATCGTGCTGACGGCAAATAATATTAGTGGGATTGATGTCCCGATGTACCACGTTGCGATCGTGGATAAACTGCAGCACCGGCAGCAGGTTGCTCAGTAGGCTACGTATTTTTGCCTCGTCAAACGGGCCTTCTTTTTTGACCTCCTGCAGCAGGGTATTTCCCTCAATCTCTTGCTGCACCAGATAAAAATTTCCCTGTTGCTCAAAGTAGGCTAGCAAAGACGGGATTTGCGGATGCTCCCCTAGCTCGTTGAGACGAACCGCCTCCTGATTAAACAGGGTAAGCGCCTTATCAAAGGTTTTATTGCTGGACTGGCGGACAAACTGCTTGATCACACAGCGGGTATTGAGACGATCCACGTCCTCCGCCAAGTATGTTTTACCAAACCCTCCCTGTCCCAAGGGTTTGATCGGTCGATAGCGATTGCGAAGCAAGTCTATCAACGGTCTGCCACAGGATTGACACGCAGTTACCCCATCAGGGTTGACTGGCACCAAGCAATCAGGATTTAAACAGCAGATCATCTCTGTAGACAGGACGGAAAAAGACACGTGACGTAAATGGGAACGCTACTCTACTTTACCTATCAACCCATCTTTAGGATGTTCGATTTTGACCATGGAGCAGGTCGTGTCTCAATACGGGGAAGAATTTTCCCTAAAACCGTATTATTTCGTTACGAAACACACCCTTTAGCCAAAAAAAGTCAGCCTTTACGGATAATAAAAATACGACAAAAATTTTTTACATAATCGAGCCCACATGACCCTGGCGTCCTCCTCTTCTTCTGTTTCCAAAGCACATCAAAAGTCCAAGGGCCTACGCCGAGGAGCCATGCGCCCAGCCAAGGAGCTATGCAGTGACTGCGGCCTCTGCGATACGTCGTTTATTCACTATGTCAAACAGGCATGCGCTTTTATCAATCAGCAGGTTGCGCGGTTAGAAACCCTCAGCCATGGCCGGAGCCGCAACCTGAGCAACGATGACGACGTGTATTTTGGCGTGCACCAACATATGATGGCCGCCCGCAAAATTGAACCCATTGAGGGAGCCCAATGGACTGGGATTGTTAGCTCCATTGCCATCGAAATGCTGAACCGAGGCTTGGTGGAGGGAGTGGTCTGTGTGCAAAATACAAAGGAAGACCGCTTTCAGCCAATGCCGGTCATTGCTAAAACCCCCGATGAGGTGTTAGCAGCACGGGTGAATAAACCGACTCTCTCACCCAATTTATCAATCTTGGACCAGATTGAAAACTCAGGCATGAAACGGGTTCTTGCCATCGGCGTCGGCTGTCAGATCCAGGCTTTACGGGCAGTACAGCATGAGCTAGGACTAGAAAAGCTCTATGTGCTAGGCACACCCTGTGTCGACAACGTCAGCCGTGCGGGTCTGCAAAAGTTTCTCGATACCACCAGTCGCTCTCCAGAAACAGTGGTGCATTACGAGTTTATGCAAGACTTTCGTGTGCACTTTAAACATGAAGATGGCTCCATTGAGAAAGTCCCTTTTTTTGGTCTGAAAACAAACCAGCTTAAGGATGTGTTTGCGCCATCCTGCATGAGCTGTTTTGACTATATTAATTCTCTCGCAGACCTGGTAGTTGGCTATATGGGAGCCCCTTTTGGCTGGCAGTGGGTTGTTGTTCGTAATGACACAGGCCAAGAGATGCTCGATCTGATGACCGACCAGCTAGAAACCCAGCCGGTCATGTCCCAGGGCGATCGCAAACAGGCGGTACAAAACAGCATCCCTGCCTATGACAAGGGTATAACTCTCCCCATGTGGGCCGCGAAGCTAATGGGGGTTGTCATTGAAAAGGTGGGGCCAAAAGGATTGGAATATGCGCGGTTTTCCATTGACTCTCACTTCACCCGCAACTATCTCTACATGAAGCGCAATCATCCTGAAAAGTTAGAGGACCATGTGCCCGACTATGCCAAAAAAATTGTTGGTCAGTACAAGCTGCCCCAGGAGTAAGCAGCTACCTCCATGAGGATTCTACTGGTTGATGATGAGGTAGAACTAACGGAGCCGCTGAGCCGGGTGCTGCAGCGGGAAGGATATAGCGTGAAGGTGGCCCACGATGGTGAGACGGGCTATGAGTTGGCCACTGACAGCGAGTTTAATTTGTTAATTTTAGATTGGATGATGCCAGGGGTCAGTGGGATCGAAATGTGTCGGCGGTTGCGATCGCAACACCTCACCACCCCAGTTCTATTTCTAACGGCTAAAGACACCCTCGACGACCGGGTGGAGGGACTGGACGCTGGTGGTGATGACTACCTGGTTAAACCCTTTGAGCTGCGGGAGCTGTTGGCGCGGGTGCGAGCATTGCTGCGCCGTCCGCCCATCCGGGAAGAGCCCCAAACAACAACCCTACGGTACGAGGACTTAACCCTTAATAGCACCAACCAGATTGCTAAACGAGGTAGCCCAGGGCTAACCGCGCGAACCATTGAGCTATCGGAGAAAGAAGCACAGCTGTTGGCCTATCTGATGCGCCATCCCGATCGGCTGCTCACCCACCAGCAAATTTACGATGCGGTTTGGGGAACCCACACCCAACCCAGCAGCAACGCCCTGGCGGCCCAGATGCGCTTGCTACGACGCAAGGTAGAGCACGAGCATGAGGCCACCTTGATCCATACGGTCTACGGTAAAGGCTATCGCTTTGGATCCCCGGCTGAAGCCAGCTGAGGGTGCCTCCATGTAGACCTTAGGCTAGCATTCCTGGGGTATATCGTTCGCTCAACACCGTATCCGGCAGAGGCTGCACTGCCGGATTGACCCGCAGCGTTGCTAATAGGTGATGGGCCTGCTCAAGGGAGGACTGGTCCCCTTGCACCTGAAAATAGCGCGCTGCTAACTGCAGGTTTGAAATCGCATCGCGCTTATTACCCAGGTGCAGGTAAACCATGCCACGGTTGAAATATGCCTGGGCATTATGCGCATCTTGAGCAATCACCCAGCTAAAGTCTTGCAGAGCGGTCCGATAATCGTGACTGCGATGGTAGACACAGCCGCGATCAAAACGAGCCCAGAGATCGTCAGGGTTGTGGGTGATGGCCAGATTTAGATCGGCAATAGCCGCCCTATAGTTAGCTACCATCATGTGGGAGACGCCGCGATCGCGATAGATTGCAGCCTGCACGGTCGACCGGGACGGGGAGGTTGCCAAGGCATGGGTATAGCTATTGATCGCTTGACCATGTTGGTCCCGGTCTGCGGCCAAAATGCCTAGATTATAATGGGCGCGATAGTCCTGGGGAGCCAGACCCAACAGCTGATGGTAACGCGCCCAGGCATCGTCATACTGACCTAAGTGATAATGGGCCAACCCAAGGTTTAGTAGAGGTTCAGTAGAATTTGGCTCCGATAACAGGGCTTGGGTACAGTCGGCTACCGCAGCCTGATAATTTTGGATTTGCACATGCACCAAACATCGATTGCCATAGGCCAACCCAGGGGAGGTCTCAGTCGCCTGGGTAAACAGGGTCAGGGCACGATCGTAGTCTCCAGCAACAAGCGCCTTGGCACCGGAGGCCAAAAGATCATGGGCAGTATTGCTAGAGCTGGCATAGGCTGGAGAACTTATCCACAGAAAACAGCAGGCAAAGATTGGTAAAACGATAGATAAAACGTTGTGTAACATGCTCATTCCATCGCCCTGTAGGCGTTAAAGACAGTGTGGTAAACCAAAAGACGCTAAGCGACTTAGATGCTCTGGGTTTGAAGGATTGCATGAGAACACGTGTCAGCCAGTATAGAAAGGCTGTTTTAGCAATGTCTAAGGACACCCTGTCACACATTGCAAAAACGTAATGCACGACGGCCATCGGGGCAGGCACAGGGCGCTGCCCCGATGGCCGTCGTGCTCTACCTACAGGCGTTTGGACAGAATGCTCATCACATCCCCCTGGTCGGGGGTGAGGATCAGCCGATTGTTAGGGATTTCGATGAGGGGACTCCAGTGACTGGTTTCGACGTAGTGGAGGTTGTGGAGCAGGTGGATGGTTTGGCGAATGCTGCCGGGACTACCAAGCAGAATATGGCGGATGGATTCACCGCCGGGTAGGGCCAGGGATAAATCCGCAGGTAAATGGGTGGGCACCTGGGGTGCCGGGCTGAAAGTCATCATTTGGGCGTTTTCCTTTTGTTTACGACGGTAGGAAAGCCGCCCAAAAATTTAGCCACCCCGGCATAGGCAAACCAGGGTGGCTGTAAGATAACCTACAGCGAACCTAGCTGGTATGTTCAGCTTGGGGGCGTTAGTTGGGTGGTGGTGTGGTCGCACCGTCACCCAACGCGGCTAAATTTTTGGGAGCAGACTGGCTAAAGAGGGTTCCAAAGCCATTAGTACAATAGACTAGCAGTGGCAGCCAGCACGGTCAACAGGTTTTTCAAGACTTATCTTCAAGCGCAGATATTTTAGACAGGTGCTCATTCAGGTTGTAAAATCCCTACCAAAATCTGCATTAACTGCGCCAGATCGGTAGGCACTCGATATAACATCGTGTCCTGGGTAATCCGTTTCTCAGCTCGGGTAAAGCTGCCAAACTGCCAGATATCTCCTGTTGTAATCGCACCATATAGAATAGGGTCGCTCAGTTCTACCCACCGATCGAGGGCAATCAACTCAGCTGCAAGCTGCGTAAACCCACGGGAGAGATCTGCCTGTTTTGCCTCTACCACCAGCATCCGGTGCTCAGCTTCTAGCAAATAATCCAGATCGCCGCTGAGAAACTGATTGACCTCGACAGGATATTCAATATTGACAGTTGCTGTCGTAATATCAGCCACCTCCAGCAAAATTGGCGCAATCAACACCTCTCGTCGAGCCGCTTCGCTGGTCAGTCGCACTCGCTGTCTACGGTTTTCTAACCGCGTTTTGAGTGCTTCTGTGACCGACACCAAATTCTGCGAAGCATGAGAAAACTCAATGGGCATGATCTCGAAGGTAACGCCCAGCTCTTGCAAGATTTCAGCCACCGGAAACTTCATTTTGAAGTAGCTGCTGAACGTATAGGAGCGATCGGGTTTGAGAATAGGAACGCGGTGGCTGCTCATCGATTTCTCGCTTTGATGTTGCTGGTTATGGTGAGTCGTCTCCGCCCTGCGTTGTAGGCATCATTAAGGCTAGCCCCTACGCGCTGAAATACTTGGCAGTGGGGTGATAGGTGATAATCGCCGTGGTGGACTCTTCAGGGTATAGCTGATCGCTTTCATCCATGGTCATGCCAATGCGATCGGTCCCAAGAATCTCTAGCTGTTTGGCCTGGTCAGGCACATTTGGGCAGGCCGGATAGCCAAAGCTATAGCGCCCGCCTTGATAGCGCTGGGCCAGCATATCGCGAATGTTGTCGGGGTCTTGGTCACCGTAGCCCAGTTCCTTACGAATAAGGGCGTGGCACCATTCTGCCATGGCTTCAGCCACCTGGACGGCTAGTCCGTGAAAGTAAAGGTAGTCGGTATACTTATCCTCGGCAAACAGCTGACGGGCATAGTCGGCAGAGATTTGCCCCACGGTGACCGCCTGCATCGGGAAAACATCAAACTGATTGCGCTCCTTGGGTAAAAAGAAATCAGCAATGCACAGACGTCGCATGGACCGCTGTCGCGGAAACTCCCAGGTGAATAGGGGCTCAGCATCCTGGGGTGTGAGGCCCTGCTCGATCACGGACGGAGCATAAACATGGACAGAATTACCCTCGGCGGTACAGGGAAAGTAACCGTAAACCAGCTGGGGATGCAGCAGATTGTCATCCTTAATTTTCTGTTTCCACTCGATCAAAACGGGATGAACTTTTTCTTTTAGAAACTCATCGTACTCTTCACGGGTTTGGTTTTTAGGTTTACGAAACTGCCACTGCCCCACATACAGGGCCTGCAGATCCAGGTGCCAGTAAAGCTCATCTATATCAAAATCGTCAGGGTTGAGAATCTTGGTGCCCCAGAAGGGCGGTGTGGGACGAGGAATATCGATCTCGACAGCTTCTGAGCGGTTGGTATCGATGACTGCGGATTCTTTTTTCTCGTCTTCTTTTTTGGTTCCGCCATTGAGTTCGGCTTCAGCTTGCTCAATCGCCTTACGACCCTTTTGGTTGTACTGGGTGTAGTCTCCGGTAAATCCTTGATGGTTATGCCAGCTGTTTTCTTTTTTAGCAGGCATCAGCCGATCCATAAAGGTGAGATCGGCAAAGGCATCTTTACCGTAGATAACCTGACCATTGTAGGTTTCCTGACAGTCGCCGTAGACGAATTTAGGTGTCAGGGCCGCACCGCCAAGAATGACAGGAACAGAAATTCCCTTGTCGTTAAACACCGATAGATTCTCTTTCATAAAGGCCGTGGACTTGACCAGTAGGCCACTCATGGCAATACAGTCGGGCTGGTGTTCTTCGTAGGCGGTAACAATCGCATCGACGGTCTGTTTGATGCCCAGGTTAATCACCTTGTAGCCATTGTTGGTGAGGATAATATCCACCAGATTTTTGCCAATATCATGGACATCGCCCCTGACGGTGGCAATCAAGAACTTGCCTTTACCGGAGTCATCCCCCTCTTCTTTTTCCATTAGCGGCTCTAGAAAAGCCACGGCGGCTTTCATGGTTTGGGCCGATTGGAGCACAAAGGGCAGCTGCATCTGCCCCGAGCCAAACAGCTCACCCACAACTTTCATGCCGTCAAGCAAGAAGGTGTTGATAATTTGCAACGGCTCGTAGGGAGCGTCTAGGGCCACCTGCAAAGCCTCCTCCAAACCGATCCGTTCACCGTCGATAATGTGCTGTTTGAGGCGTTCTTCGACGGGTAAATCGGCCAAGGATGCAGACGAGCGTGCGTCCTTGGTGGTTACGCCTTCGAAGAGAGTGGTCAACTTTCCAAGGGGATCGTAGGTGCAAATCTCGCCGTCAAATTCACGGTTGTCGTAGATCAGATCTTTACAGATCTTTTGATGATCTGGATCGATCTTAATTAGGGGCAAAATCTTCGCCGCTGACACGATGGCTCCATCCATACCCACCTGGGTGGCCTCATGGAGAAACATGGAGTTGAGAGTGATGCGTGCCGCCGGGTTTAGACCAAAAGAGACATTAGAAACACCCAACATAAAGTGGACACCGGGGAGCATTTCGCTGATTTTTTTAATGGCGTCAATGGTGGCCTTGGCATTCTCGCGGTCTTCTTCAATGCCAGTGGAAATGGGTAGCGCCAGGGTATCGAAAAATAGCTCGTGGGCTGGCAGACCATATTCTAGGGCGTCCCGGTAGGCGCGCTGGGCGATCGCAAATTTTTTCTCGGCGGTGCGGGCCATGCCATCCTCGTCAATGCAGCCGATCACCACACCGGCACCGTAGGTTTTGGCAAGCTCTAGCACCTTAAAAAATCTCTCTTCGCCATCTTCGTAGTTGGTGGAGTTGAGGATGCACTTACCGCCTGCCACCTTGAGACCGGCTTCCATTTTGGTCCACTCGGTGGAGTCGAGCATCAGCGGCAGGGTGATATTGGTGACCAGGCGGGAGACGATTTCGTGCATGTCGGCTTCGCCGTTGCGACCCACATAGTCGACGTTGACATCCAGGATATGGGCACCTTCTTTGACCTGTTGCTTTGCGATCGCAATCAACCCATCCCAATCATCCTGGTTCAACAGTTCGCGCACCTTACGGGACCCGCTGGCATTTAACCGCTCCCCCACAATCAAAAACGAATTGTCCTGGTCATAGGGCTGCGCCCCGTAGATAGAGGCCGCCGCCGGCGGATAATTCAACGCCGGGCGCACCGCCTGATGTGCCGTCGGCTCAGACGCAGCCAGGGCAGAGCTGCGAATCTTGCGCATTTTTGGAACTAGCTCCTGGGAAATTTTCGACAGCGCCGCAATGTGATCGGGGCGCGTCCCGCAGCAGCCGCCAATCACCTGCACCCCCAAATCCTCCACAAACCGATACAGTGCCATCCGTAGCTCCATCGGCGTTAGCTTGTAGTGAGCGTGACCGCCAATATTTTCTGGTAGTCCCGCATTAGGTATACAGGACACTACAAAGGGCGATGTCTCGGACAAATACTTAATATGCTCCGCCATCAGGTCAGGACCGGTGGCACAGTTAAGACCCAAAATATCAATGGGATAGGGCTCTAGAATACTGACCACCGCCGTAATATCGGAGCCCACCAGCATGGTCCCCGTGGTTTCCATGGTCACCGAAACCATGAGTGGCAGTCGCGCGCCTTTTTTTTCAAAAATCGACTCAATGGCATTCAGCGCCGCCTTGATTTGCAGCACATCCTGACAGGTTTCCACAATAAATAGATCCACGCCGCCGTCATAAAGCCCCTCGGCTTGGACCGTAAACGCCTCCAGTAGCTCATCGTAGGTGATATGGCCGAGTGTGGGCAGCTTGGTACCCGGCCCCATGGAACCCGCCACAAACCTGGGTTTCTCCGGCGTTGAAAACTCAGCCGTGCAGCGTTTGGCCAGCTCTGCCGCCAGCTTATTCATCTCATAGGCCCGATCCTGAAGATCGTATTCCGCCAGCACAAAGGTGCTACCCCCAAAGGTATCGGTCTCGATCACATCGGCCCCCGCCGCCAAAAAGTCCCGATGAACCTTAGCCACAGCCTCAGGCTTGGTAATTACCAAATACTCATTGCAGCCCTCATATTCCAAACCGCCAAAGTCATCGGCGGTCAGTTCCTGGACCTGCAGATTTGTCCCCATGGCACCGTCAAAAACAATCACGGGCCGTGCAGGACTGTGCAGACGTTCTAGGAAAGTACTGTTCATAGGGATTCAGACAGGGCAACGAAACGGAGACTATGTGACTATGTCTATTATTATCGACCTTATGGATAAATAGATTGATCCGGCCCCACGGGTCCATCTATCCCGTCGATTGATTCATTAACGTAAATCCAGCTTGGCTGCTATGACCTTATCCCTTGATCGACAAAACGTTTCTGTCGGGCTTACCCCCAATACACTGCGTGGCGTCCATCACATTGCGCTGAATGTAAAAGACATGGCCGCCTCGCGCCACTTTTATGGCACAGTGCTGGGCCTGCACGAACTAACCGGCAACGAAGTCCCTGAGACCCTAGTCAACCTGGTCGCCCAGGGCAAGGTCGCTAACTTTCGACTACCGGACGGCACCATTTTGGACCTGTTTGGGGAGCCGGAATTAGCACCCCCTCACCCGGATCCAACCCAGCAGTTTACCCGGGCCAACCATCTTGCTTTTGGGATTGACCCCGCCTTATTTGATCAAGCCGTTGGGGTGCTTAAACAGCATCAGGTGCCCATCGATCACGGTCCGGTCAGTCGCCCCACCGGACGCGGGATTTATTTTTACGATCCTGATGGGTTTTTGCTAGAAATTCGCTGCGACCCTGACTAGGAAAAAGTTATTAGGCTTCGCTGTGGAGAATGCCAGCAACGTCTCTCCAGCCGTAATTTTTGAATCTTATACAATCTCTATTCCTAACAACGGAATAGGGGCACTTTCCCGACTTGTAACGAGCTTAGCTAGGTTTCAGGCTGGCGGGTACGGCGCGCACTAGGGTAAGGGCACGGATGGCCATAAACCCGATCATGGCTAGCCACAAAAGGTGGGGGCTGCGCAGGGCATAGGCAATGGTAGCCAGGGGGGCAAACCCAAATAGCGTTGCCCTGACGGTGGAGTTGCGCAGAATGTGGCTGGCGGTCAACCCTAGAAAATAACCATCAAACATAAAGGAAATAGCACCAAAGCTAAACAGGGGCAGCAGCCACAACACGTAGCGATTGAGCTGGGTGAGCACCGGTTGGTGATCGGTGAGAAGGCCAAAAATTGACTGGGGAAAGGTGATAAGCGCGATCGCAACCCCCATCCCCAAACCCAAACTCATACCACCCCCAACCGTAGCCAAGGCTCGCAGCCTGGAACGATCGCCCTGGCCATAAAACTGGCCGGCATAGGTTTCGGTGGCAAAGGCAATCCCATCGAGAAAGTTGCTCACCAGCATCAGCGCCTGCAGCAGCAGCGTATTCACCGCCAGGATTTCAGTCCCCAGCAGCCCGCTGATATTTGTAAATAGGCCAAAGCTCAGCAGTAGGGCCCAAGAGCGCACCATAATGTCGCGGTTGAGGCGAAACAAACTGCCCACGGCCTGGCGACTCCATATGGTCAACCGCTGCTGCCAGATCTGCTGCCAGGGCAACGAGCGCACCAGCAATAGCATCCCCAACAGCAGCATGGTGTACTGGCTCAGGGCGGTGGCCAATCCGGCCCCATAGCTCTCCCAGCCCAGCCGCACGATCATCAAATAGTCCAGCAGGATATTGGTCCCATTCCCCACCACCGCCAAGACAAACACCCGTCGCCCCCGGCCCATGCCAAGAAACCAGCCCAGCAGTACATAGTTCATCAGCACCGCCGGGGCTCCTAGAATCCGTCCTTGGTAAAAGGCCAACCCGGATTCCAACACAGACGGCTCGGCCCGCAGGATAGCAAACCCCACCAGCCGCAGCGGTGTTTGCAAAACCAAAATAGCTAGACCAAACATCAGGGCAATGGTCAGCCCTCGCAGCCCCACACGCCACTGCTCTGCCGGGTCGTTGCGACCTACTGCCTGGGCCACCAGCCCCGAGGTGCCCATGCGTAAAAAGCTAAAGCTCCAGTAGATGACGTTAAATAGCACCGTGGCCAGGGCCACCCCCGCCAGATGGCGAATGTCCGCCAGGTGGCCAAGAAAGGCCGTGTCGATCAGCCCCGCCAGCGGCACCATCAGGTTAGAAACGATATTTGCGATCGCAAGTCGACCAAACCCCCTTAGCCAGACCTGTTTTGTCAACGCTGTCTCCATGGCACCTTTACGAAAGTTCTCTGACGCCTAGAAAGCTGTGGCTAGGGCGTCACCATACAAATAACAAGAGTTCTTGAAATGACCGTAACTCTAGTTATGACTCTGGGTAAGTTTGAATAAACGCATTTATACGGGGAATTAGGAATGAAAACGAACCGGCTAGCCCTGACGCTTCTAGGCTCACTTCTGGGCTCAATCGCTTTCCTCGGTAGCTTTACGGCCTCTGGCATGGCTCAGGTCGTTGGCACCACCTCAGCCGAAGATTTTGGCGATGACATTATTTTCCTAGAGCCGGACGGCACTTCAGATGAATCCAATGATATCCCCGAAGCCCAGACCGATTTTATAGAGCCGGTTTTACCAGAAGATAGTTTGCCAGATGAGGCTCCCCCTGCAGAAGAGCCCGCCGAGGAACCAGCGGACACCCCCCAAACAGACGCTGAGACCCCAAACCATCTGGAGCGATTTAACGCGGGTCTAGAAGAGTATCGCGCCGGGAATGACGAAGCGGCCATTGCCGAGTTTAACGCAGCCATTGACCTCAACCCCACCTATGCGCCCGCCTACCTGTTTCGCGGAGCTGCCTTTGCTCGACTAGAGGATACCACCGCCGCCCTCAATAGCTATGACCAGGCCCTGAGGCTCGACCCCACCTACGGCGCCGCTTACCTCAACCGGGGCATCCTTTACTACGATCTCCAAAATCCTGAGCGCGCCTTTGATGACTTTGATCGAGCCATTGCCGCCGATCCTAACTTAGCCACGGCCTACATCTACCGAGGTCTGCTAGATTCCCAGCAGGGCAATCAACAAACCGCCCTAGAGGACCTCAACGAGGCCGTTCGCCTCGACCCGAGCAACCCATCGGCCTATTTCCATCGCGGCCTAATCTATAGAGAAGTGGGCAGTTTGGACGCTGCCATTGGTGATTTTACCCAGGCTATCGAGCTGCGAGAAGACTATCCGGAGGCATTTCTCAACCGAGGGGTGACCTACTATCTGATGGATTCAATCGATGCGGCGCTGGGGGACTTTAATCGAGCAGTCGAACTGGATGAAACTAATCTAGAAGCCTACTACAACCGCAGTTTCGCCCTACTGGCCCAGGGTCGTCCCCGCGCCGCCCTAGGGGATCTCAATACGGTTATATCCCTCGATGCGGGTTACGCTGATGCCTATCGGATTCGTGGTCAGGTATACATCGCATCGGGCAACCCAGCGGCGGCGGTTGGCGACTTTAGCCAGGCACTAGAGCTAGCCCCTGATACAGCTGAGGTCTACTACAGACGAGGTACGGCCTATGCGCTCCTGGACGACCCCCAGGCAGCCGTGTCAGACTTTACTGCTGCCCTGGCCCTCGATCCAGACCATGCCCCATCCCACAAGGAGCGAGGCGATGCCTTTGCTAGCTTGGGCGATAATTTTAGCGCCCTGGGGGATTACACCACGGCCATTGAGCTAGATAACACTTACTGGGAAGCCTACTCTAGCCGGGGGCGCATGTACTACGAAGCGGGGAGCTATCAGGAAGCCTACAGCGACTTCTCGGCAGTGATTGCGGCCAATGTGTCAGATGCGGACGTGTTTTACTATCGCGGTATTACCAACGCGCGCATGGGTAATGTCAATGGGGCAGAAGCGGACCTGGAAAAAGCAGGCAGCCTCTACTTGACCAACAATGAAGCGGCGCGCTATCGGATTGTGCTGGATGCGCTGAACAAACTGTAGGTATCTACCGGCAGCAAAATTCTCCTCGTTTTATCCTAAGAGGAGCGTTTTGAGACAATACCCCCATGATTTGGCGACCGTTTGGCGTTTTTGTTTGTTTGCTCCTCAGCCTATTGTTAATAGCACCTCCGGCCCTGGCCTCGGTACATGTGTACCATGAGCGGCCTGGGCAAACGACGCTGCGATCGCAACAAAGCCTGCGCGATCGCAACGACCAGGCATGGCAGGCGATTTTATTTAAGCGCTATCGTGCCGATGGATTGGAGGGTATGTATCTACGGCTAGTGGGGTTTCCAGGGGTAACTACCATTGAGCCCCAGCAGCCATTGACCATCGACACGGGCACAGCGCTGCGGTGGCAGGCCAGCCCCAAGCTAGACCCACCCACCCCGGCCCTACCCGACAACACCAACCAGTATGACGTGGCGGCGGTTATCCCCGCGCTGCAAAAAGCCATTCCCCTGACCCTGGTGGTGCCGCTCCAGGGTAAAGCCCCCAGCAAAATTATCGTGCCGCCCTTTGCCGTCAAAGAATGGCGGGAGCTAGCGGCCCAAACCGTCGACTAGGCAGGGCTTACACTTCACCAGCATGGTAAGAGCTGCGCACCAGCGGCCCCGAGCGCACCTGGGAAAAGCCTAAATTGCGAGCTGTCTCCCCCAGCTGCTCAAACTCTTCAGGGGTCCAGTAGCGCTTGACGGGCAAATGGGCCAGGGAGGGCCGCATGTATTGACCGAGGGTGATGCGATCGCACCCCACGGAGCGTAGCTCCTGCATTGTCGTTATCAGCTCGTCTTCAGTTTCCCCGTGGCCTAGCATGAGCCCAGACTTGGTAGGTATGGTCGCATCCAGCGCCTTGACATAGCGCAGCACCTCCAACGAACGCCGGTACTTAGCCCCACGGCGCACCGGATCTTGCAAGCGCTCCACCGTTTCCACATTGTGGTTAAAGCAGGCGGGTTTAGCCGCCACGACTGTCGCCAACCGCTGCCGCTGCTGGGCCTCAGGATTTGGCCCACCCCAAAAGTCAGGCGTCAGCAGCTCAATTTTAGTTTCTGGGTTGACGGCGCGAATCGCCTCCATGGTCGCCACAAACCAACCGGCTCCCTGGTCAGGCAAATCATCCCGCGCCACCGATGTCAGCACCACATACTGCAATCCCAATAGCCTGATCGACTCCGCCACCTTTTGGGGTTCATCCGGGTCTAGGGGCATGGGGGCATGGCCCTTATCCACCTGGCAAAAGGCACAGGCACGGGTACAGGTAGGCCCCATCAGCAAAAAGGAAGCCGTCCTGTTGGCATAGCACTCACCCCGGTTTGGGCATCGACCCTCCTCACAGATAGTATGAATCTGCCGCTGCTTAATGATTTTTTGTACCGTCGACAGCTCACTCGCCCGACCAATGGGGCGCCTCAGCCAGTCTGGCAGCTGGACAATCTCCGGTCTAGCAGCATGGCCGGAACGCATTTGAGATAAACTTTCCATGACAGAATCAGATTTTCCAAAGCAGACTGGGTAACCTTTGCACTACGCAAGTATCAGGCACGGTGGCTCAATTACGGCGTTCGATAGGCTTTTTGATCCTATATGATTCTTAGAAACTAGTCAGAGTCAGACTTAACATCGTTGCCAGCCCAGGCGACATAACTTTATACAGTTGCTAGGTCAGGGAAAAATAGCAACACATAATTCACCTAAACTATAGCTATCTATTAGGAGTCAGTCGTGGCAGCAAGTCATAAGATTTTAGTTATTGATGATAGTCGGGTCATCAGAATGCGCGTACGGGATATGTTGCCCCAGGGTAATTTTGAGGTAATTGAAGCCACCGACGGCGTCGAAGGTCTAGACGCTATCCGCAACGAACATCCCAATTTGATCATGCTCGATTTTTTGCTGCCGCGCATGAGTGGATGGGAAGTCTTCCAAGAGATTCAGGCATCCCCTGCCCTACAAAAAATCCCCCTCGTACTCATGTCGGGACGCCGAGAAGAAGTCACCGAAAAAATCCAAGGGCCGTTTGAGTACTTTGAATTTATCCAGAAGCCCTTCGAGCAAAAGGAACTGATTGAGGCGATCAAAGCCTCCATGGTAAAGGCACGAAAAGTACGCCCCCAAACTACGACAGCAGCAACCCCAGTTGGAGCAGCAAGCGCAGCAGGAGACAACAGCGCGGCTGAAATCGCGGCCCTCAAGCAGCAAGTCGCTGTCCTCCAAAAGGAAGTCGCTGGCCTGAAAAATCAGACCGCGAAGATTTTAGCCTTTATCAAACAAAAGCTGCGCTAGGGTAGACCGTGGCTATCTCCCCATAGAGCCCTTGCCTAACCGAGGGCCTGACGACCCTCCAGGGCTCTAGCCAAGGTCACCTCGTCGGCATATTCCAGGTCTCCCCCCATGGGCAGACCAAAGGCGATGCGGGTGACCTTAGTAAAGGGTTTGACTAGCTGGCCCACATAGAGCGTGGTCGTGTCCCCCTCGATACTGGGGCTAATCGCCAAAATCACCTCAGCAATGTCGTCCTTATTGACTCGATGCACCAGCTGGCCGATATTTAACTGCTCGGGGCCAATACCATCCATGGGCGAAATCAGACCGCCAAGCACATGGTACTTACCCTTAAATTCTCGGGTGCGCTCAATGGCAATGACATCTCGGGAGTCAGCCACCACACAGAGGGTTTGACTATCCCGCCGGGTAGAACGGCAAATATCGCACACCGGATCCGCCGACAGATGGAAACAGATAGAACATTGCCCGACCTGCTGCTTAGCATCAACCAGGGCCTGAGCCAGGGCTCGCACCTCGGTTTCGGGACGTTTGAGCACATGCAACGCCAGACGCTGGGCTGTTTTAGGGCCGACACCGGGCAATCGCTGAAACTCTTCGATTAGTTTAGCTAGCGGACGAGTATAGATAGGCCCAGCTCCTTATTCTTCTTCAGCTGCATCGGCAATCTCCGCACTCTTGCCGCGTACGGGGGGTAGCTTTTCCACCAGCCCCATATTAAATGCCACATCCGGCAAATCCCCCGTAATGTACTTCCCCGGCTCAAAGACTCGGCCTGGGGTAAAGCACATCTGCCGCAGCTCTACCATTTCGGTCGCCTCAAACATGGCGCGCGATAGTCGACGTTCTAGGGCCATAGATCCTCCTGCTTATTCATCAATCTGCCACAGTTCCTGGGTGTAGGCCTCATCCAAGACTTTTTTGGGTCGTACAATCACAATGACTTTGCCCAGGATCGGTGTGCCAGGTTCAGTATCAAACCAGCGCATTGCTAGCTGGCCATCGTTATCCGCAACTATAAAGTAGCTGTCGTCAGTCCATTGCTGATTCTGTCGATCGACCAGCACCAGCAATGGCTCCGTCACCGTACTATCAGTCTGGTTGGGCAGGGCATTGAATGCCATCAGCAATGCAATTGGATCCTGGGCGGTGATCACCACCTGCCAGCCAGGAACAGGCACCCAGGCCTGCTGCTCAAATAGCGATCGCACAATCCCAAATGGGGGCTCCGGTACCATTTTAGGGACAGCCTGAAAATCAGCCATAGATAGGGGCCACTGGCCCACCATTGGCACAACATAGGGTACATCGCTATCGGTTTCTAGCCGAAAGAACGGCAGCCGCGGTGTAGGCTTAGTTTTTGTGACTGAAAAGTCGGTCAGCAGTTTTTCAATGGCCTCGCGGGCACCGGAGCTATGGGCAAAGCGCAATCCCTGGGCAATCAACCGTGAGCGGGCCTGCAGGTCGGACTTTTGCCGAGCCAACCCCCAGTATGAAAAGGCCACCGCATCGCCGGGATGGTCGGTAAATCCCTTAGGAATTTCACTGCGGTAGGAAAACTCCTTTAGCGCTTTTGCAATATCCCGAACCTGCTCAGAGTCTAACCCCTGATCGTAAATAAACTGAGCCGCCTTGGCCCGATCCTCTTTAGATAGGATGCGCAGCTCATAGAGAGAGTCACTACCGCGAGTGGTAAAGTGCTCCAGCACCGCCTCCGATATCGCTCCACCAGTGATAGATTGATAAACTTGGCCCGCTACTATAATCTGATTTTGCTGAATTGGCTCAAATCCGGTGCCCTCAAAAATTGCCTGGGGCGACATGCCTGATTTTTGCAGTGCCTGGCAGGCCGTAGCCCAATCAACCCAGGTGCCTTCTTTACGACGCAGCTGCAGAAGCAGAGCATCGATATCCGTTGGGGGTGAATCTTGAGCGGGATTGGTCATTTTGGTCATTGGACAAAAAGCGTGTTTTGACTGTATCGCGGATAGTTAACCACGACACAGGAGCCGTCATTTTTTTTACGATAGGGCACGGACTAGAAGGCGGCACGTTGGCGAAGCCTCTCCAGAGGAGCACCGCAAACCTTAGTCACCAGCCAAGCGTCTAGACCAATTGACAGAAACTTTTCGACTAAACCCCTCCCCCGTGCTGAGGAAGATTGGTTCGTTTGCAAAAAAGCTCTATAGGAATGGTTTAAAAACTTAAGATGCCCGGAGGTCGAGTTTCGACTGCGCTCAACTGGCAAATTTCGACTGCGCTTAACTTTCCAAGCCGGACGGTTGAGCGCAGTCGAAACCAGAATAATCAGGGTATGCTATTGAGCTACAGATCCCTTAGTCCGGGCAGAGAGATAGCAACGTTATTACTGGCATGGGAGACATTTCTTCCAAGGTGCACCAAAGGCATTGGTATAGATGAGAGTTTATCCTCACCAGAGAGATCCTTGAACATTGTGGACAAACATGCAGAATGTCACTGACATCTGAATTCTCTTCCATAGGTTAAGAAGCCTGATATAGATTGCAACTAAGAATTGCCACTAAACGTACTGAGAGAGTTCAACAAGAAGCGTATGGCCCTGACGCTCTGTAATGCGGACCTTCTGCCCTGGATAAATGATCATGTTGCTATTAGACAAAGCAGACCACCAGGAACCATTAAGCCTAACCCTACCTCTCTTAAACGAGGTAATCTCAGTATCGGCTGTGCCAATACTATCTAAGTATCTTTTGGTCGGTGAGGAATACACTTTTTGCTGTCTTCTAGAGAACAACTCTAGAGAAAGATTTCTAAGGGCAGCTAAAGCCGTGCGTTCTCGACATGACTGGGTAACAACGTCATGTGAGTATTGATTTTGTAAGTAAGTCATGCTCTTATCCCTGAATAGTATTTGATACAGCAAGCGAAGATTAACTGTTCTAGCCGATTGGAATCTGCTACAGGGGTTGAGACCTTGGGAAGAAAGAATGTCCTAAACGAACTCACCTTTTTTCCCAGGCCGCATCAAATATTTCGGTAATTATCAGGAACTTAAGTGATGTATTGAGTACTCCTCCACAACAAGAATGCCACAGGCATTGCTGACTTACTTGTCGACCTTGATGCTTACATTTGCTTACATTTGCTTACATTCGCTGACATCTTTAGCGAAAACTCAAGTATATGAAGCTATAGGCAAAATACAGTAGCAATAGGAATCCGCAAAGTCACTGAATTTTGAACACAGAATGGCATGGCTTCGCCAGCTGCCCAATCCAAATCGACACGACATCGTTTAGCACCCCATAGGATGAGGACGGCCCACCAGCATGGAAGCTCTAGAAGAACTGCGCAGAGCCTATGTCTGCTTGTGGTTCTGAATAATACTATCAACCAAGGCACTACGGAGTGTAACACATCCACTTTTAAGTTCCACAGAGCTTTTTTGAGGCCATAAATTTAGTAGACTAACAGCCATACTTATCTCAACTAAGGATGATGTTATAACGAAAGGTAAGTCATCCTGTTTCCTGAAAATGCCTTCTATTCCTCGATCATATCTAGACAAAGTCGCTAACCAAAGGCGGCTCAGCTCTATGCAAAAGGAAGCATTTGTAGAACGCTTAGCAGATATAGAGCTATCAGACATAGTCGTTGCCAAAATACTCAACATATCAAGAGAGCGATACAGCTCTCGTATGACTCAGGTTTATAAGAAATTCAATATGCCTGCTGGGAATATCCCTGGGAAGGCAAGGCACTTGTTCCTTAAAGTTCTTGACATGTATCAGAGAGACAATCCCTCGGATGCAGCAGTGTCACAAATAGTAAATGACGCCATTGATGATTTAGTTCGCGATACGCAAGAAAAAACTAGAGGGCTGATACAGGAAAAATGCAGCAACATGAAAATTCTTGATATGAGCCAACCAATTGGCGTTCAAGATATTTTTATAGAAGTAAATATAACAAAACAAATATCCTCAAAAAGGAATATAGAACTATCAGAACTCGTAAAAATCATTCAGCAGCGCCATCGATCAAACGATCCTAAGGCCAATAGGTCCAGATTATTTGAAGAAGTAAAGCTTTCGGGAGTCGAACTTTTAGAAAACTGCCCCAAGCTTCTAATATTGGGCAGACCGGGAGCTGGGAAAACAACCTTTCTCAAATATGTAGCGGTCTTTACGAACAAATCGGAAATCTTGCCTGGACATGTCCCAATTTTCATCTCACTCAAAGATTTTCAAGAGCAAGATAATCAAGTGAGCCTGAAAACATATATCGAGAACGAATTAAGTCACTGCAGTGTTAGTCAAGAAAGCTTTAATAGACTACTGCAAGAATCAAAAGTTATCTTTCTTCTCGATGGCCTGGATGAAGTGCGAAAAGAAGCGTTTAATCGTGTTAGCAGAGAGATAAAGGAGATATCTCAGGTCTACAATCACAACAGATTTATAATTACATGTCGCTTAGCAGCTAGCGAGTATAAGTTCGAGAGTTTTTTGGAAGCTGAAGTCTGTGAATTCACGGAGGCTCAGGTTCAAATGTTCGCAAGGAACTGGTTTACAGCAAGAAACTCTCCTCAAAAAACAGAGAAGTTTATAAGCCGTGTTAAAAGCGACAAGGAGATCAGCGAGCTATCAACAAACCCTCTTCTTTTGACATTACTTTGCATGGTGTTTGAAGACTCAGAAGAGTTTCCCAAAAATCAGTCTGAGCTATATAAAGAAGGCTTGGATGTTTTACTGAGAAGATGGGATGTGAGTAGAGCTATAGAACGTCCCGAAACCTATAGGAAATTATCTAAAAACAAAAAGGAAGATTTACTTAGTAAAATAGCCTACGCAACGTTTCAAAAAAACGAAGGATTATTCAAAAAAAGAACGATAGAAAATGAAATACGAGATTATATCCTCAATCTACCAAGATCTATCAGCGCTCCCGAAGAAGTTGAGCCAGATTGCAGTTCGGTATTAAAATCCATGGTGGCCCAGCATGGACTAATTGTTGAAGTAGCGAAGGGAATATACTCCTTCTCCCATAGAACCTTTCATGAATATTTTGTCAGTCTTAAAATAGTTAAAACGTTGGATCCAGAAGAGCAAAAAATGGTTCTAGAATCATTAGCTATTCACATTGGTGACTATAGATGGCAAGAAGTATTTTTGCTAGTCTCATGTATGCTGCCAAAGGCCGACTACCTATTGAGATTGATAAAGCATAGAATTGATAAGATAGTTGAGGAGAGCGAAAAAATAAGCTCGTTTATGTCTTGGCTAGATCAAAAATCCTCTTCTACAAAAAGTGATAGAAACATCGGTAATCTAAAATCTATTGCTCAGGTCTTTTATTTCAACTTAATAGTGAGAGAAAGAATTACATCCAGCCAACGAGTAAGTGAAGACTTTGTTTTAGATTCAAATTTGATTGATGTTATTGGCTGTTGTCTAGAAATTCAGAATAACATCGAGCTTTCGTCTGGGCTATCTTCGCAGGAAAAAATCGATGAAGCCATCTATCAGCTTAGAAGAAATTACAAAGACCTATTTTCATGCATGAAGCGATGCATTTCGACGATAGGCGAGGGCAGCATTCGTGAACAGTTTGAAAGTTTGCAAAAAGAACTGCCTATCAGATCCAAATCATCCTATGATTTGGACAAATCTAACCAATGGTGGACTAAGAATGGAAAAAAATGGAGCGATCGCTTTAGAAGTATAGCTATAGAGAACAGAAATATCGGGCATGACTGGGGATTTACAAAGGCTGAGAAAACGGCTCTTCAGGAATACTACACAGTTAATAAATTGCTATTCAGTTGTCTCAAAAGTGATTGCTATGTTAGCCGTGACGTTCGAGAAGAGATTAGCCGTAGCACTCTGCTACCTATCGATAAGCACGAAGAATAACAGTTTTTAGGTAATATCAGAGCGATATTATGGCAGCGAGCGGGCTGGGATTCGAGGCCAGGGCTAAGCAGCGTGGACGCCTAGAGACGCTCCAACAAAGGCAAAAGCCGCTGACAGATTTTCAGTAGCTTTTGCCTTTGTTCACGCTACTGAATTCAGCGAACAACAGACTTTGTACGGGCATCCAGCGCTTCGAGGCGGGCTTCCTGGATGTTTTCTACTGCTTTAGTACGAGCGTCTAGGGCATTCAACCGCTCAGCTTGAATACTTTCAACGGCTTTAGTTTGGCTGTTCAAGTGCTCAATACGCAGCTTGTGAACGCTGTTTTTGGTACGAGCATCGAGAGCGTTGAGGCGCTCAGATTGAATGTTTTCGACGGCTTTGGTGCGAGCGTCCAGGGCATCTAAGCGGGCCTCCTGGATGTTGC
>JBCDJC010000054.1:0-26072 GCA_038748225.1 Cyanobacteria bacterium P01_H01_bin.26
ACCCCGCCAGCGAGGGTCCGTCAGGGCTTCGTAGGTGGATAGTTCCGAGGGATCCACCAGGTCTTTGTTGTACATCAGCACCCGCGCCCGCTTACTAAAGCCAAACCAGTGGCCATCGGGGTGGCGCAAACTTGCCGGAATTCGCTCCTCCAGCGTGCTCGAAGAAACCGGCGCAAAGATACCTTCTCCGTCTGCTCGCCATAAACGCCCGGCGTCCACGGTCATAAACACATCTGCCGGACTTCTGTCACCCTCTGCCTTGAGGCGTTCTAGCAGCTCATCAGCACTGCCTTCTAGCAGATTTACGCGAATCCCCGTACGCTCAGTAAAGGCATCGTAGAGAACATCATCGGTGTTGTAGTGGCGGGATGAATACAGATTGACCTCACCCGTTTGGGCTCTGGCCTGCCGAGGTCTGACTAACTGAGTAGCAGCAAAGGCAGCTGTTGAGCCAGCACCGCTCATCAAAAGAGAACGTCGTGAAAATTTCATGGATTCTAGATTCTTATGGGTTTACTACAGTTGAACAAGGCTACAAAGACTCTCGGACTCATTAGAATTTAGCCCCTCCGGACCAGACAAAAGCAGGACGACTAGGGACATAAAGAACCCCTCGGGCCCTACCATTAAAGCGGTACTAAATTCCAAACAATCAGGAATCAAAATCTTTAATCCCTAGAACAGCCCAGCAAGCTGACAACTAAGACTCGAACTATTCCCTGCTACATAGGAGCGTAGTCGCTCAGTATCAGACATACTATTGGATCTAATTCTCAGTAGATTTACACATGCCTGACGATTGTCCCACAGAAGTCTATTGACATCAATAGCTAATAAAAATAAGTCACTGAGTTCCACCAAGTAATTGTGTATAAACCTTGAAATCCCTGTTATAAAGGGATTTCAAAAATAATTTTTCGCCCAAGGTGCCCCAAAAAACGCTAACGAGTTTAACTAATTATTTTAGAAAGCTAATTTAGCTGACACTGAATATCACTATGATCCAGGGGTGTCTCCATGGAAATCATCGGCATCAGCACACGGGCAGATAACTCCGATCTGCCCGTGTGGGTTAGTCAGCCATAGAAATTACAGCTCAGCCCACTTTCCGGCACAGCCGTCAGCAGGGGCATGACGTTGGTCTGCATTTCCTCCACCTGGGCATCGGTGATCCTCAGAGGGCAGAAAGTTTAGCTGCGGGTTTTTCTGACGGCCACAGGCCAGATCGGCAGTTTGCCAGGCTCGACAGTAATAGATGACATGGCCCCTTCCTGGAGCACGCTAAGCAGCTCAGGTCCGCTGAACACATCCTCAAAATCAGCGTTGGCTTGCTCCCCTGCGCTATCGTCGCCGCCCTCGCCCCCTTCAGCCACCGGGAGACTCGGGGCCAGGATCAACAGCGACCTCATCGGTGACCGTTTCGCCACCACAGGCCGCCACGGTGGTGGCCAGATCAACCGCTAAAGAATAACTCAACCGCTTTTAATGTCTTCAGCATGGGTACCTCGCGGTATTAAGAATCAGCTGGCCTAGAGCTAAGCATATTTATTGCGAATAGATCTCAATGGTAATTGTGGTGTTACTGGGTCCCACACTTGCCCCGATATGACCGCCTATGGATACGACCCTGCAGCGGGCTTATCCGGGCAGCGGGTTTGTTATTGCTCCTAGGCAATCATCAGTTCTCTCTGGTGGGCCTTGAGGGCTCGGTTGCTCACAAAACGTTCTCGACCGGACCAGCGCACGAGCCCCTCTGCTTCTAGCTGTTTTATAAATCGAGTCACGGTGACGCGGGATGTGCCAATGGTCTCGGCAATTTCTTGATGGGTCAGCCGCACGGTGATCAGCCGCCCGTGGCTGGTGGGCTGGCCAAAGTTCTCCGCTAGCCAACAGCTAAACTGCAGCAGCCTTGTATGCACCTGGCGACAGTGCATAATTTGCAATAGTCGGTTGATCTGGGCCGTATGTTTGAGCAGCGTGGCCACCGTCAGGTCATAGTCCAACGGCAGCTGGGCCAATTCAACCGCACTCAAACACTGCAGCTCGCAGGGTTCGACCTGGGTGATCGGTACTCCGAGCACACTGCCTGGAGGCCACAGTCCCAACGGCACGACCTCGCCATCTTCCCCCCAGGTGACGGTACGGACCAAACCGGAGCGCACTTGCCAAAGGGTATGGGCATCAACGGAGATGCGATCGCGACGTTTGAGATGGTAGCAGGGGTTTGCCCGTGATAAAGCCATGGTGGGTGCTAGGTAATACTGGACTTGATTGAACGGCGAGTGCCGGGAACAGCTGCCGTCGGACAGCGCTGCTCCACCTGTTGCCAATGGTCTAAAAGAGCGGTTTCTACCTGGCGCGGCTGGTCATAGTGAAAGAAATGATGACCGTCTGCACAGGTCCAGATGCGATCGTCGGGTTTGAGCCACGGCTGCCACCGCTCGGCGGCGTCTACAACCGCGTCCTGGGCACCGCGACAAACCAGCAGCGGCGGCTCAACTTGAGCGGAGTCAAGCGTTTGGGCACCCGCCAAAGAATGGAGCGCCAGCCCCGTATCTAGATCCTGCTCTAATATCTGGATCAGCATACGGGTAATGTCGTAGCTACAGGAGCCAAACAGCATGCGTACCATTTGAGCCAAAACAATTTCACGGCTACAGGGTAAAAGCTGTCGTAGTGCATAGTAGTGGGCCTGCCAGTTAACCGCTGGATTTGCGTTGACCGACAGCAGGGTTAATGAGCGCACATGCTCCGGATAGCGCTGGGCATAGAGCCAGGCAACAACACCGCTAAGGCCATGACCTACCAGGTGTACACGGGTCTGTGAACAATGTTTTTGTAAGTATCCATGGAGTAAATCAATGGCAATATGCAAACAACAGGGTTCGTCTGCTGTTTGCATATATTCCCAACGGGCAATCGATAGTCGCTTTGACAGACGACACAACAGTCGCTGATCAAATCTCTTGAGAGCAGGACTGACGGTTAACCACAGAGCAGACGGATGTTGAGACATAGGAAATAATGATTTAGATGACAACCTAAGCTGCTGTCGATAGCCCTCTAAAGAACAGCGTGGGCATGCACACCCCAGGCAGCCAGCGATGGCACCTATTCACCGCTGCCGACTGGGCCGTTTTTTTGTAACGGTCATTGCTTATTGAATACTAGTATCAATAAGGTTCGAAATCAGTATAGGTTACTTTCAGGCAAATAGGAATAACTCTCGATAAATATTCGTTAAATCCCCTAGGGGTGACCTATGGCCAAGGGGAACCACCCTTGGCCCCAGGGGCGTTTGCTTCCTGACTAGGGGGTGTCCAATGCTTTGACCCGTGACCGGCAGCTGGCACACACGCCGTAGAGCATCAGCTGACAGTCGAGCACATGGTAGCCCGAGTTGTCCGCCTGCCCCTGGCCGATGCGATCGATATTATTTTCTTGAAACTCCACGGTTTGCCCACATTGGACACACACCAGATGGTGGTGATGGTCCCGCAGGGGCCGGTTCAGCTCGTAATGCTTGTGCCCCTCGGCCAGCTCTAATTCACGCAGCAGCCCCATGTACACCATCAGGTGCAGGGTTCGATAGACCGTTGACAGACTAATGCGCTCCCCGTCGTTCCGCAAAACGTCGTGGAGATCCTCGGCACTCAGATGGTTTCCCTGGGTGAGGGTCTGAAAAATATTGAGAATCTTTTGACGCTGAGGGGTAGAGCGGTAGCCCCTGGCATTGAGCTCGGATTTCAACGCATCATCGGAATAGAAGGACATGCGATCGCACCACTAAGGCTGATAGTAATTCTTATTTAGAAAGGCTGGCTGTGCCACGTATTTTTTTGGAAGTATCTGATAACTGTCGTTAAAATCCCTGTCAAACAACGAATCTAGCGATTAACTGAGTTTATCCCAAACCAATGACTACAGTAATAAGGATCAATCGTCGATTAAGCAGTTAACTATAGTTTCTAATAAATGTACCAAATTACCTGTGCTGTTATATACCATGTAACTAATAAAGATTTGCAATAGTGCCAGCCCCAGAGCGGTAGGCTCCCAGCCCGCATCAACGCCCGTACCAACGGTAGTAGGTCTAAAAAAATGGGCATAGAAGAAATAGCATCTACCAACAGAACCCAGGTTATGTCTCAACTAGCACCCATTACCCTAGAGGACGGCACGGTCATCTATATTGAAGCCGCCGCCCGCAGCGACATCCCCAGTGCGCCCGCCGAGCCCTCAGGCCGAGTTTCTAAAGGAGTGTTGTCGTCTGGGCTACAGCGACAGCTCCCCACGGTCAAACAAACAATTACCCAGTACACCCGCTATGTTCTCAATGCCTTTCGGGAAATGGGCAGCAGCAATGTAGACAAGGTGAACCTTGAATTTGGGCTCAAAATAGCCGGTACAGCGGGCGTTCCCTATATCACGGAGGGTCGGGCCGAGGCCAACCTGCAGATTACCGTTGAATGTTCATTTAAAGACTGATCGGGTAAAGACTGATCGGGCCAAAAAAATCCGGCGGGGCGTTCCATGGAACGCCCCGCCGGATTTTTTTGTGCCTCAGCTAGCTGGAACCACCTTAGCCCGCAGCAACAACCTGTCCCCATGGTGATAGCCCACATGGTTAATGCGTACTAAGGTTCCGGGTTGGGCCGTGCCCCTCACCAGCTGGTGACGCTGGGGATCGTAGGAGAGTTCTTCTCCTATGGTGCCAATGGTGGTAACGCCCCAGCTGGCCACCAGCCGCTCTAAGGGTTGCACCAGGGGTAGCAGTTTTTTGGCCTCCAGGCTTTGCTCAGTAGCGGCTTTGGCCGCCGTGGGCCAGTAGGTAAGCCAGGATTCAAGGAGCCCGAGGGCCTCGACTTGAAACTGGTGCCGCAGGTCTTGGGCCTGTTGCTCTAGACGCAGCTGCAAGCGAGCATATTCCTGCCGCAGCGCTTCGTCGGCAGCGATCGTTTCTAGGGGAGCAGGCGGGGCTGTATCAAACACCGCTAGCAGCTCAGCCAGGGAACAATCCAGGGCAGCGGCCAGCTGCTCTAACACAGCCAGCCGCATCCTACTCACCTTGCCCTGGTGCAGCTGTTGAACCTGCCATCGAGACACCTCAGCCTTTTCCGCCAGGGCTCGCTGGCTGGGAATACCCGCGCGCTGCATCAGACCCTGTAGTGTGCGGGTCTGGGAAACAGTCTGATTGTCGGCGGCGGATGGGGCCATGGCAATAGTTTGCAGATAGGGTATCGGCCCCGATCCGCTAAACAAGCATCAAGGGCTGAGGGGAGTCGTTCGCGTTAGCGTCTCCAATGGAGAAAGCCCGACGGGCACTGGCTTGCGTTACTGCAACAAGCTACGCAGCATCCAGGCATTTTTTTCATGGGTTTGGAGCCGCTGGGTCAACAGATCCGCCGTGGGTTCATCGTTGGCATTATCAGCTAGGGCAAACACGGTGCGGGCGGTGCGGGCAACGGCCTCTTGACCTTCCACCAGCAGGGCGATCATCTCCTCGGCGGTGGGTACCCCCTCGGTTTCGCTGATGGAGCTAAGTTTGGCATATTCGCTGTAGGTGCCCGGGGCCGGAAACCCAAGGGCTCGAATCCGTTCGGCAATGGCATCCACCGCCAGGGCCAGCTCGTTGTACTGCCCTTCAAACATGAGGTGCAGCGTCTGGAACATGGGACCGGTTACATTCCAGTGGAAGTTGTGGGTTTTGAGATAGAGCGTATAGGTATCGGCTAGCAGACGGGAGAGACCGTCGGCAATGGCCTGACGGTCATCTTCACTGATGCCAATATTGATGGGTAGGGTTGAGGCGGACATAGCGAGTCTCCTGATAGTAAGGGGTGGTGGCGTCAGGCCTGTAGATAGGCGGCTGGCTGGCTTCAGCAAACTGTTCCGACAAAACACTATAGAACAGCCCAGCCATTATAGACATTACAAACCTGGGGGAATGTGTTTTACGCACCTCTTAATTGTACTCATAACGACTTCGACTTGCAATAATTTGTAGGCCATACTTCCATAAATGTTAGTCCGGCTGGGCTATGGTTTGAGGGATGACTGCGGATAGGCGTATGGGGCGGAATCGGATGGGGATAGGTTTTTGGGCCAAGCAGGCGATGGTACTCAGCCTGCTAGTTGCCGGCAGTGCCCAGGCCCAGACGCCCTTAAACCCTGACATTCAGATTGGCCTGGTCCAGCGGTTTGGTGAAGCGGCCGATGACACCCTGGTGCTCACCCCCCTGACGGGGGATGCGCTAACGGTGTCCTTTGAAACCAACGGCCAGCCCCAAACCCTGACAACCCAGCAGCTGACCCTGGAAATAGGCCTTGAACCTCTACCTGAGCCGGTTTTACAGGAGTGGGTGGTGCTCAGCAGCCACCGCAGCTTTGAAAGTGCCGAGGAGAGCGCCCTGCAGTGGCAGGAACGGGGAATTGCAACGGAGGTGGCCCAGCCCAATGCCTGGCAGGTATGGGCCAAACGGAGTGACTACAGTACGCCCCTACTGCGTCGGCTGCTGTTGGAAAGTTTGCACGGGGAGGGGCATGCCAATGCGTTTATCGACAGTCGGGTGCTGAGTGAGGTCCCCAGGGCCGCCTTTATTGCCGACGGCTACCGCTACAGCCGCCCCCAGTTTCGCATTACCAGCGCCAATCGCCGGGTGCAGATCGCTGAAAACGGCGGGGCTAAAAAGTTGTTTGGCGGCGATTTTAGGCTGCAGCCCAACGCCTATGGTGACTACACCCTGGTCAATCAGGTGCCCATCGAGCTGTACCTGCGCGGGGTGGTACCCCACGAGATCGGCCCCAGCGCCCCCCAGGCGGCAGTTCAGGCCCAGGCCGTACTGGCTAGAACCTACGCCCTGCGAAACCTGCGCCGGTTTGCCATTGATAACTACGAACTCTGCGCCGACACCCAATGCCAGGTATATCGGGGTCTGAGCGGTACGGTGGAGCGAGCCGATCGGGCGATCGCAGCCACCCAGGGCCAGGTCCTCACCTACAACAATGAGCTGATCGACGCGCTGTATTCATCCACCACAGGTGGCATTACCGCCCGCTTTAGCGATGTGTGGAACGGGTTTGACCGTCCCTACCTACAGCCGGTGATCGATTCTGTCGTCACCAGCTGGGACCTGGCGGCACGCCCCCTGTCCGACGAAAGCAACTTCCGCGCCTTTATTGGTTTAGATACCCGATTTAACGAAGACGACTGGCCCACCTTTCGCTGGCAGCGCTCCGGCACACTACCCGAAATCACCGCAGGCGTTAGGGAATATCTGACCAATCGCAGCAATCCCCTGGCCAGCCTTAAAGCCGTCACCGGTCTCACCGTGACCGAACGCTCCAGCACGGGACGGGTGCAAACGCTACTGGTAAATACGGACATCGGCGACTTTGAGCTACATAAAAATGAAGTCGTCAGCGCCCTGATTCCCCCCCGCAGTCAGCTCTTTTATCTAGAGCCCATGTATGAAATCCCAGAACCCACCGCAGCCAACTCGACACCGGGCACCGCCAGCACCCCCCAGCAGATCCCTGAAGAAAAAGAGCCCGTCCTCAAGGGCTATACCTTTATCGGAGGTGGCTTTGGTCACGGTGTGGGCATGAGCCAAACCGGCTCCTATCGGCTGGGGGAAATGGGCTGGCCCTACCAGCGGATTCTGCAGTTTTACTATCCCAATACCCAGCTACTCCCCATCAGCAACGATCTTGTATTTTGGCCCCACACCGAGACGGCGGCCGATCCGGCCCGGTCGGAGGCGAGCGTAACAGATATCGAAACAGATGCTGAAGCCGATGCCGAAAACCCAGCCTTTTCCCTACCCTAGGCAGCCTGGAATAGCTGACCTCTCCCACAGTTTTTCCATAGGCCATAGTTAAAAGGACGCCGGTCCCCCAACAACGAGAAACCGGCGTCCTTTTAACTATGGGCCCAAATCCAGACTTAGGCCGTCAGGCAAATACCAAGGCAAAGCTTAGTACAGTGCTTCTTCCTGGTGAGTTTCGATGGTGCAATCGGAGGTGGGATAAGCCACACAGGTTAGGACATAACCAGCTTCGATTTGATCATCATCCAAGAAGGACTGATCGGACTGGTCGATGGAGCCAGCCGTAATCTTGCCTGCACAGGTGGAGCAAGCGCCTGCACGGCAGGAATAGGGAAGATCGATACCCTGCTCTTCAGCAGCGTCAAGAATATACTCGTCTTCAGGTACATCGATAGTGGTGTTTAGCCCTTCAGCCTCATTCACCAAAGTAACCTTAAAGGTTGCCATTTTAGTATCCTCTACTATTGCAATGATTGTAATTCTGTCAACTCTCAATAGTTCCTATTAAGGCACTTATCAAGGAATCTATAGGATCAACATCAATTCTGATACTACGAGAAAACCTTAATTTTTCGCTACTTTTATCGAGCATGGCTGAATGGTATTCGTAATCGAAATGAAGCGTTTGCCATGGTTTTACTTATGATTCCGACGGTTAGTTCACTAGCTATAACAACGGAAGTGCCCTTCAGATAAAAGTTTCAGCATCTCAGCGGCTGTAATCAAAGCCGGTCCACACCCGAATTAAGTTATCATTAATTAATCTTTTCATCAGAAAAACTTATAACATGTTTTATTTGAATATTATTGATAGTTATTCTGAAGTTAGTCTGGTTTTCTTCTACTACTAAGGGTAGATATATTAGGGTTGGCTTTGTAGTCTAACTAACCTTTTTTAAGGTAGGTTAAATCTATCCAAAAAATAGCGCCTCTCCTATCAGGAGGTCGCCTCAATAGGCTTGATTATCAATGACAGTTTATGCGGGTATTATTGGCACCGGTTTTGCCGCCCAAAAGCGGGTTGAAGCCCTGCGGGAAAGTCCCCATGTCCATTTAGCGGCGGTGGCTAGCCGCAGTCTGGAGCGCGCCCAGCACTTTGGCCAGCGGCACCAGATAGCCGTGCTAAATGTGGACGATCTGTGGAACAATCAGCAAATTGATTTGGTGTTTATTTGCACGGTCAATGCGGCCCATGGGGACCTGGTCCAAAAGGCCCTAGAACACCATAAACATGTTGTTGTGGAATACCCGCTGGCCCTGGACGTCGAGCAGGCAGCTCGGCTAGTAGCCCTAGCCCATGGGCGGCAGCGGCTGCTGCATGTGGAGCATATCGAGCTGTTGGGGGGATTACATCTGGCCATAAAGCAGCATATGGCGGCCGTTGGCAGTCCCCACTATGTTCGCTACCGCACCCTGGCCCCCAAACAGCCAGCGCCAAAAACGTGGAGCTACTGCCCAGAGCTACTGGGGTTTCCCCTAATGGCGGCCCTCTCACGGATCCAGCGCCTGACGGATCTGCTGGGTCCGGTGGCCCAGGTCAGCTGCCAGGGGACGATGCAGCTGGACTCAGGCTATTTCCGGCGCTGCCTCTACAGCGCCCGGCTCAGGTTTGATAACGGTACCCTGGCCGAACTCACCTATGGCAAGGGGGAAGGGCTGTGGCAGCGGGCTCGCTATATGGAGGTCAGGGGGGACCAGGGCTGTCTTATCTTTGATGGCAATCAGGGAAGTTTGACCACCGCCCTTGGCCCACAGCCTGTGACCGCCGCGCCCCGCCAGGGACTGTTTCAAAAAGACACCCACCGGGTGCTAGAGCATTTGCTCAACGGGCAGCCGCTGTATGTAAAACCGGAGGACAGCCTGTATGCAATGCGGGTAGCGACAGCGCTACAGCAGTCGGTGGAGACAGGGTTGCCGGTCACGGTGGCAGAACGCCCCGGCTTACCGATTAACTAAAACCCCTGGCTGTTCTTGCTCTGGGACAACAGACATCACATCCAGGCGGGCGCAGTACTCCAGGTCGGCGGTGTTATCCAGTCGCAGCAGCCGCTGACCGTGGGTAGCAACACACATTAGATCAAACAGACGGTCCTGCCACTGCTCGTATAGACCCACAGCTGCAACCGCCGAATCATTGCTGGTGCAGTCCACAAAACCATGGGTGGTGGTTGCCATCAGACTGTGGATAATGGCCCCAGCACACACGGTATCTTCTAAAGAATAGGTGCCTTCCCAACCGGAGCCGACCAGCCAGACGGTTTCGGGCTGTTTGGCTAGGAGTTTTTCCACCACGGCCTGACGGGTGGTTAGGGCCGCTGTCATCACCAGTGGGGCCGCTTGAATTCGCTGCAAACAGCGGGTGCCGTTGGTGGTGCTCATGTACAACCGCCGCCCGCCGGTACGCTCCGGTGAATGGTCACGGGGGGAGTTGCCCAGGTCAAATCCGTCTACCCGCTGTCCCCCTCGTTCCCCGGCAAGAATACGTTTTTCCGATGGGCAGTGCTCGCTTGCTTGGACAAGTTTGTCAAGGTCGCTAAAGACTTCTATGGCTTCAGCACCTGCTGCAAACGCTGCTGCCATAGTGGTGGTTGCCCTTAGGACATCAATTGCAATCGCGCAGTCGGGTAGGGTACCAGCAGGCGTTTCTTCAGGTGTGTGGTAGACGGATAGTTTCACAAAAAGTTATGTGCAGACAGACCTGACTATTCTATGCGGGAACGCACGCAAAGTTGAAACTTCGGTTAGCTATGTTAAATCCCCCCCACAAATCGGCATGGGTTTAACAATTTGTGGGGGTCAAACTGCTGCTTGATGGCGGTCATCATCTCCAGGGCGTTGCCGCTGTACCCCCAGGGCTCTAGGGTCAGCGACGGCGGTGCTTGGAGAATCGTTAAATATCCCTGGTGGGCGGCGCAGTGCGATCGCAGCGCGGCCAGGGTATCGGCCCGGGCATCGCTCAGGGCGATCAGTCCCAGACCGCTGGCATTGTGCAGACGCCCCAGCCAGCCCGAGGGGGGCAGCAGCTGCACCAGCGGTATCAGCTGGGTGGGCAGCAGCCCCACCTTACACAGCACCGGGTGTAGGCTAAGCTGATGGGCCAGGGACGACCAAAAGGGACCATCCTCAGCGGATTCGCTGGTAAGGCCAGTCCGTTTGGCAATGGCTTGAAACCGCTGCAGCTGCTCTTCAACACCGGCCGCAATCCCTTGAAAGCGTCCCGCCAGGCGCAGCCCGCCGCCGGTCGAGATTAGATCCATCGCACTGGCGGTGATGCCCTGCAGCCGCACCTGCACCATGGCCTCAGCAATGGCGTCAGCCGCACCGGATAGCACCATCGTTTGGGACTCAGCCGCCACCGGGTACAGCCGCAGGGTGATCTGACTGAGAATCCCCAGGGTGCCATAGGCCCCGGTCATTAGCTTCATGAGGTCGTAGCCCGCCACATTTTTGACCACCCGCCCACCGGCCTTGACCACCTCACCGTCATAGCGAACAAACTGCACCCCGATCACCGTATCGCGGACGCTGCCGTAGCGCTGGCGCAGGGAACCCCCATCGGCGGTGGCCACAATCCCTCCCACCGTGGCCCGCTGATCATAGAGCGGGTCCACTGGCCAAAACTGGCCCTGGCTCCGGAGCATAGCCTGTAAATCAGCAAAGCCCATACCGGCTTCGACACGGATGGTAAAATCCTCCACCCAGTGCTCTATTAAATGATTGAGGCGGGCAGTGCTAATCACCACATCAATGGTTTTAAGCGACGGCTGCCCCCCCCAGTGCAGCTTACTGCGCTGCCCGCAGCTGAGCATGCGCCAACGATGTTCGTAGCAGGTGCGCACCACCGCTGCCAGCTGCTCAACGGTCTGGGGAAAAACAACGCTTGGCCCATCGGCGGGTTCAAGCTGCGCATCATTCAGACTGGACCAGGGCACCACCTGGTCGGTGGCGAGCATCGATTGAAATGTGGTTTCCGGGCTCATGATAGTGGGCTAACTGCACCCTTTATCTTAAACCGCACCCACCTCACTCAATACCAATTTTTACCGGGCCGCTGCTGTCGGTTGGACCGGAGCGCACCTGTCTATAGTCCGCATAGAGCCGGTCGCGCCAGGTCCAAAATCGCTCATATTCAGGGGCATCGGCCAGCCCGGGTACCCCCATGCCACACAGCCCCCCCGGCAAGTCGACATAGCGCTGGGCAGGAAACTTGAGGTACATGGAAATTCCGGCCACAGCAAAGTCCGCCAGGGTGGGCTGGTCGCCGACCAGGTAGGGCCGCTCGGCCAGTACCGCACAGATGGAGGTGAGGGCCTGTTGCAAACTCAGTGTGGCAGCCTTGATGTCATCTGCCCCAAACCCGATGCCGGTGCCGAGCAAATTTAGTAAATCCCCAGGTACCGCACTCACTAACCCTTTTAAGACATCCGGTGTGGAAGCAGGCAGCAGCGCCGTGCGAAAGCTGGGATGCTGGCTAAAGGCTCCAATCATGGCCTTGCGGGCATTGACACCAATGGACTCATCCACCCAGTCTTCCAGCATTAGACACAGGCCACGGATAGCCCCATCGGCGGGTAGGACGGGACGATCGGGATAGGTTTCATCTAGATAGAGTGCGATCGCACTCGAATCCGCCACCACCGTTGCCCCATCCTTGAGCACCGGCACCTGACGTTGCCCCGACAGCCGAAACAGATCCATCTGCCCCACCCCAGGTGTGACTTCCACGGCCTGGTAGGGGAGTTGTTTATAGTCCAAAATCAGCCGGACCTTTTCACAGTAGTGAGACGCTTCAAACTGAAATAGCTCTAGCATGATGTCCTGTTTTAAGGGGTTAACCTGATATCAAACAAATATCAAACAAAAATGTAGAAAAGCCGTTTACCACCTTCTACATTCTCTATCGCCGTTGCCGGTCGGTACCTCCTACTTTAGACGGATCCCCTAGGACAGATCCCCCCTAATTTAAGGACACCCCTCAGGCTCGGCCACCGTCACCGTCAGGTTGCCATATCCCATGGGCTCAATCAGCTGACGCATCGTCACCTCAGCCCGCTCGCTGGCCATGGTCAAAATACCCTCATCACAGGCTCCCTGACGAATACGCTTGAGGGCCTCCTGCTGGGCTAGCGTCTGCAGCTCCGGTGCCCGGTCTGGACCCAGCTGCAAAAACCCCCGGTCATAGTCGTACACGTCCGAGCGCGTGACATCCAGCTTGCTATCCAAAATCTTAGGGGCAGGTAGGTTCACCACCAGGCTGGGGGGCAGATCCCCAGAATCATCAACCACCTCGATATTCGCTTCGCTAATGGCGCTGAGATCGATACCGGCGCGCACCTCACCATGGGCGATGTACAGCAAATTTGTCTGACCGATGACATAGTTACCCACGGTGCGGTTGCTTTCAGTGGGCACCACCGCCTCCATAGAAAAGATCGCCGTTGTTAGCTCACTGGCCCCCTGGACCTGATTCACCACCAGGGTACGGGTATCCACCGTATCTTCTGGCGGTTTGGGCGTAAACATCATCTTCATGCCATCCATAAACCGATCTCCAGAGCGCCACAGGCCGTAGCCCGCCAGGAGGGTGACCAGCACCCCACCGCCTAGGATGGCCATCGACACCATGGGCCAGAACCGCAGCTGCCCTGGCTGCTCAGATTGCTCTTGATCGGTCTTGCGATCCAAACTGTCTGGCTCTGTCTTGGAGGGAGCTGTCTTTTGGGGACGGTCCTTGCCGCTATCCGCTCGGCTAGACCGACTGCGATTGGCAATGCGAGGGGGACGAGTAAACATGAACCTGCCTTGAACGCTAGGGATGATTCTAACGTCAGTTACTAAGAATAAACGGCCAATATAGCCAGTTGTAGCAAATGTCCTAACTAACAGCCCTATCTAACAGTTACGTGTGTTTCCGTAGAACCCAGGCAAACACGATAAGGTGAGTAAAGCAATGCTCTATGCCTATCCTATGACCTCTTCTTCACCCGGAACCACTCAGCAGCGTCTCCAGCAGTTTCGTAACAACCTGCTCAAACTTCACAAGCTGCTTTTGGAGTCAGAGCGCGCGCGCTACGAGCAAGTCAACGGTCCGATCAAAAATAAAGGTGAATTTTTTCAACTGGTGATCAGCGACGATGCTTTTAGCTGGCTCCGGCCCATTTCTCAGTTTATTGTTCAAATTGATGAGTTTACCAGTGCCAAAGAGCCGCCTGAAAACCCTGAAGAAACAGCCGCCATTCTGCTCGAAAAAGGTCGGCTCATGCTCAAACCTGACGAAAACTCGGTCACTCCCCTAGCCGCCAAGTATTTTGAAGCCATCCAGGCCGATCCCAATGTCGCCCTCATGAATGCGGAGATCACTAAAGTCTTTCGAAGCTAGCCGCCCGGTATTTGCACATCCCTATCCCATGTTCCATAGCGTGGGCTCACCCACTACGGGGAGAGGTGATGTCACCTCAACTAAAGCTCTTGCCGACAAAGATTCTTCCTCCATTTTTCCTCATAAGTTCCTCAACTTATTTTGCTGATATCAAATTAAGAGGGGAGATAGGCAGAACATTTTGTTCTCCCGCGTCTTTATAAGCGAAAAAATATCAGGAAGAAAGTAATGATTCGAAAAATAGTGGTCGGCCTTGACAATTCTGATTTAGGTTTGGACGCTCTGCGGCGGGCAACGACCTTTGCCCAAAGCTGTAATGCGGAGCTAAAAGTTGTCCATGTCTTGATGGATAATGAACCTGGGGCTCCACGGTTTAACGGCTATGTCGGTGGGCCAATCTATCCCAACATCAACACCGCCATGGTGGAATCCTACCAGACGGATTGGAACCGGTTTGTGGAGCGCTCCCAAGCCCTGTTAGATCAGCAGGTAGCCTACGCTCGCCAGGCGGATGTCAACGCATCGGGAGCGCTGCTGTACGGCAGCCCAGGGGTAAAACTATGTGAAATTGCCCAAACCTGGGACGCTGATCTAATCGTCGTTGGCAGTCGCGGCTTGTCAGGTATCAGTGAATTGCTGATCGGCAGCGTCAGCAACCATGTTGTACACCATGCGCCCTGTTCTGTTTTGGTTATTCACTCACCTAAACAGCCAACTATTGAAGAGGGCCAAACGGAGACTAAAACAAAGCGTATTTTGGTGGCTTTGGACCGGTCTGAAATAGCTATAAAATCAATGCATGCTGCGGTTGCGATCGCAAAACTCCACCAGGCTGAAATCAGACTGGTTCATGTCATTGACGATGATGAGCCCGGTATGCCTCAAAAGCTGATCTTTAGCGACAGTCAGTACATACTGCAGCACAGTGAGCTTTTGTTTTCAGAGTATCAGCAAGAGTGGAATCGATTTGTTAATAGCTGGTGGCAGTGGCTACAGCTGTGTGTCGACGAGATCGAAGGCGAGGGCGTGGAAGCTATCTGTGATGTGATGCAGGGACGAACAGGGCAACGCATCTGTGAAGTTGCCCAGGATTGGTCAGCCGACCTGATTGTCGTCGGCTGTCGGGGCTTCTCAAGGCTGCAAGAGCTGCTGATGGGCAGCGTCAGCTACTATGTCAGCCATCGGGCTCCCTGTTCCGTATTTGTCAACCGGCCAAAGCCTTCGATCTCAAAAAAAGAATCCCACAAAGCCAAGACGTCTCGTCAGGTAGTAGCCAGCCTGTAGGGACAGTGCCCCAGGCTATAGCAGCTATTTCTTCCCTCTGTTCCTTAAAATTCCTTAAAAATCAGCCGTGGCGGCACATCTCAGCAGGCCGCCGCCACGGCTGACCAAATGAGGCGCGGGCGCACCATAACGTAACAGCAAAAAGTGACAGCCGTTAATGTTCATTTAGCATCGGGGGCAGCTCTTCTAGACCTATCGGCTCACGGCCCCCGATGCTAATGGGAGTACCCAGGACGGTAGCATCCGCTAGATTGAGATTCTCCATGGATGCACCCGTCACATCAACATAATAGAGCTGAGCCTGGGTAAAGTTAACGTTATCTAAAATGGCACGGGCCAAACTAGCGTTGGTTAAAAATGCCCCGGTCAGGTTAGCCCCGGTCAGATTGGCTCCGGTCAAGTCAGCCCCCTCCAGGTTACTCCAAGAGAGATTGGCTCCGGCCAAGGTTGCTCCTCGCAAGTCAGCTCCAATCAGGTGGATTTCGCTTAGATCTACCCCAACCAGGTCGCAGCGGTAACAGGCGTTAGTGAGAACTAGCTGCTGGACATTGTTGGCCCGCAGCTCATCTACCAAATTTGCCGCCGGGGTTTCGGCCAGTCCAGGGCTATCTGACAGGAATACAGACAGCAGGGACAGCGTTAATAAATAACCTCTTTTCATAATCTCCTTCTCCCAATAGGACGCCCGTAGCAACTTCCGCTTCCGACTCACAAAAAGAGAAACGGAACTAAGCGCCTATATTGATTGATTGTGAGTCTACTGTGGCTCACAAAGAGAGGCTGATTAAAACAGCGTAGAATAGTCTCACTAAATTATTTGGCCCAGGCCAAAACAGAAAAGGCTAAAACACTTAGTCCTCTCTGGTTTAATTCTGACACAGTCTCCTTAAAGCTCTCCGTATTATCCTCCAGATTTAATGAAACGATACGACAACGGCTCTTGTTTTCAAAACGCTCTGAATCTTGGTGCCGGTAGGATAGGGCTTGTCAAAGTCGATCGATCACGGTATTTATGAAGCATTCGTACACCTGTGATTAAATCCATCGCTGAATACCGTGAATGCAGCCCTCAACGCCCTCAACTTTGAAAATATTATTCGTATTACCGTCCCCGTTGTCATCGTTCTGGGTGCGTTTTTTCTAGGACTGTTTGTTGAACGCCAGGGCCTAAAACGACTGCAAGCCATATCTACAAAACTGGGATGGGGCGGCGCTGACGTTATTATCAGCTCCCTCAGGGGGCTGATTTTGCTGTGGTTTATTATCGGTGGCATCTTTGCCGCCATTTTGACCCTATCCATCGACAATAATTTATTGCTGACGATTGAAAAAGGACTACTGGCCGCGGCCATTGCCTCCGGCACCCTGATTTTTGCTCGTCTGGCCGTGGGGTTTGTCCGCTACTTTTCTGAAACCAAAGGCGCGGGCAACCTCACATCTCTGTTTGAAATGCTGACACGGATTGTGGTGTTCACATTTGGCGTATTGGTGACGATGCAGTCCCTGGGCATCGCCATTACCCCTCTACTGACGGCCCTTGGTATTGGCGGGGTTTCCTTGGGATTAGCATTTCAAAGCACCCTAACCAATTTTCTTTCCGGTTTGAACCTGGCAACCTCCAATAAGCTCAGGGTCGGGGACTTTATCCAGCTAGATTCAGGGGAAGAGGGCTATGTGATGGATATTGCCTGGCGCCACACCATCCTCCAGGACATTCGCGACAATACCGTGGTGGTCCCCAACACCCGCATTCTCAATAACGTATTTAAAAACTATGGCCTGCCGGATAAAGAAGCGCTGATTGTCCTAGAGGTGGGGATTGGCTACGACACGGATCTTGACCAAATAGAGCAGATCGCACTTGATGTTGCCAACGAGGTGATGAACGAGGTCGAGGGGGGCGTACCCAATTCAGATCCCTGGATTCGGTTTAAGGAATTTGGCTACTTTGCAATTACGATGACGGTCTACCTGCGTATTCGAGAATATTTCGATCACCTGGTTGTCCGCCACGAGTTTATTAAACGGCTGCACAAACGTTTTCGCCGCGAGCAGATTGCCATGCCCTTTCCGATTAAAAGCGCTTTGATCCCCATTGCCTATGAGCAGACCGCCAAGCAGGGTTCCATAGGTCAAGAGGCGCTACCCGAACTACCCTTTTTACAGCAGGACGATTAGGGTGCGCGAGAAACGGTCCCGCCGCGCACCCGTTGGAGATGTTCTAAACCGGCAAGCTTGGCTGTCGATTGTCGGCCTCAGACTGCCGTTCGACCTGCATTCGCAGCAAACGATTTAGCCCATTGAGTACAGCCAATAGGGAGGCTGTTGTAATGTTGCTATCGGTTCCCATGCCGTAATAGCGTCGGGACTGACCCGGGCTAGTCACCGCCACCAGGGCAATTGCCTCGGCTCCGCTACCCACCTGCAAAGCGCGCTCTTGATAATCAACAATCTCAATCTTAAACCCACCCTGGTGTAGGGCCGTCACCAGGGCATCGATAGGTCCGTTGCCAATGCCTTGCAGGCTATAGTGTCTATCTCCGTGGCTGATTTGGAGCTGTAGCTGTTGCTGATGTTCGCCGATTGTTTCTAGATGGTGTGCCCTATGCACCAGGGGACCGGAGGCTGGACCATAGGTTTGAGTAAATAGCTGCCAGATAGCGACGGATGACATTTCGACACCGGTACTGTCCATTACCCGCTGGGTGATTTGGCTAAACTCTATCTGTAGCATCTTGGGCAGGACAACACCGTAGTCCCGCTCTAGCAAAAACGTGATGCCCCCCTTGCCCGACTGGCTGTTGACTCGGACAATCGCTTCATAGGAACGACCCACATCCGCTGGATCCATGGGTAAATAGGGAATCTCCCAGCGGTCTTCTGGCTGCCGCTGGGCAAATCCTTTTTTGATGGCGTCCTGGTGCGACCCGGAAAAGGCTGTAAATACCAGCTCACCCACATAGGGATGGCGAGGGTGGATGGGAAGCTGCGTACAGTGTTTGACTACCTCAGCCACAGCGTCGATCTCGGAGAAATCCAAGCCGGGGTTAATACCTTGGGTGTAAAGGTTCATGGCCAGGGTCACAAGATCCACATTGCCGGTGCGCTCACCATTGCCAAAGAGACACCCCTCCACCCGGTCGGCTCCCGCCATTTGGGCCAGTTCGGCCGCGGCGACGCTACAGCCTCGGTCGTTGTGGGGATGAACGCTCAGGGCCACCGCTCCACGGTAATCTAAATGACGATGCATCCACTCTATTTGGTCAGCAAAGATGTTGGGGGTGGCAACCTCCACACTGGCTGGCAGGTTAATAATCGCCTTGGCAGCCGATGTGGGTTGCCACACAGCCAATACGGCATTACAAATATCTCGGGCAAACGGTAGCTCGGTGGAGGTAAACACCTCAGGAGAGTATTGAAACCGCCAGGCGGTTTCAGGCTGCTGCTGGGCCAGCTGGCGGATCAAGGTGGCGGCTGACACGGCTAACTCAATTGTTTCGGTCTTGTTGTTGTTAAATACAATTTGCCGAAATATGGGAGCGGTGGCGTTGTATACATGGACAATTGCTCGTTTTGCCCCCTGCAACGACTCAAATGTTCTGCGAATTAGGGGCTCCCTTGCTTGGGTCAGGACCTGAATGGTCACATCGTCAGGAATTTTCTCCTGCTCGATCAGCTGTCGGACAAACTCAAACTCCGTTGCCGAGGCGGCAGGAAACCCCACTTCGATTTCCTTGAGACCGATCTGTACCAGCAGCTCAAAAAACCGTAGCTTTTGGGTAATGGACATGGGCTGGGCCAGGGCTTGGTTACCATCTCGCAAATCGGTGCTAAGCCATACGGGGGGCTGGGTGATGGCGCAACCGGGCCAGGTGCGGTCTGGCAGCTGAACGGGCTGAAACGGACGGTACTTTTGAACGGGGTTGTGCAGCATGATGTTTTTTTGAAAATGGTGTTGGTTGTTATCTGCTTCAAGGGTTGGGTTGTTTTCTGCCAAGAGAGATCGACAGACTAAACCACCCGCCGCTGCTCCTAAAAAAGAGCCGCCAGCGGTGGCAGAAAGATTAGCGGTAAGTAACAAATGGGAGGAACTGCAGCCAGCCCAGCAGAATCCACTGGTCGTGGTTCAGATATCCTGCCAACAATCCAGAACTTGCCTAGGCTTAGGAAAGTTAGACCGTTGGACGCTCAAAGTAATTTTCTGCGAAGACTGCGTAGTCCTGAAAACACCTAACTTTCGGGATTTTGAGTCCTATCTTCCCAAAAATCAGGGGATCAGGGCGGTTCAGATAGCGAGTAAACTCTTTCCTAGAAATGTTCTAGGAAAAGCCTACAGAAACGATTGGGGTTGGGGTAATGTCTAGTTAATATGCGCCAGGCGCAGCAGCAGCCCTAGCCCTAAGGGACTAGTTTGGCTGTGTAGGGGTAGCTGCCGGACTGCGTTCATGACGGTAACAGTTTTTGGAAAATTCGTATGGTCGAATAGTAGCTTACTCTCTTTTGAAACGTCAACTGGATTTTTGTGTTTATGGGGGAAGGGGGAGGTCGCGGTTTGGGGTGGGGGAAGGGGGAAGGGGGAAGGGGGAAGGGAGAAAGGGGGGGGCTTTAGGGTAGCCAGCCGTGCTTGGTGGCTTTGAAGACGGCCTGAATACGGGTGCGGACATCTAGCTTTTCGAGCATATTTTTGGCGTGAAACTTGACGGTTCTCTCGCTGATGTAAAGCTGTTCGGCAATATCGCGATCGCGATGTCCCTGGGCCAGCAGCCGCATGACTTCCTGCTCTCGCTCAGACAGCGGCGATAGGGCTGCAGGCGCTCCCAACGGCAACCGCAGCCGGACCTGGGCAACGTCCGCTCCCATCTGCAGCTGAAACTCGCCCCCCAGGGCCTGCCCCGCCGCTAGAATGTCTTGAAACGTCTGGGTCAGGGTCGCTTCCCCCAGGGGCTGGGTCAAATCTGTTGCCAGCATGGCTTCTAGGACAACAGCATCGGTATCGTAAACCAGACGGCAATATTGGCAAGCCAGGTTGGCCAAGCGACCAGCCAGCTGTAGCAGCAGTTGGGTAACCGGTGGCGCCAGCGGCTGCTCGGGACCCAGCAGGCTTAGCTTTTGCTGACCCAGAAGAGCCGCTAGCTGTTCGGATAGATGGCCTGTGTCCGGAGTTTGGAGCAATGTCCGATGGTTAATGGCACTGGCCAATGCCCCTGCGACCGAGAGACTGAGGATTTGTAACACTTCTAAAAATTCAGGGGCCATGGGGCGATGGCTAAACACCGCCAGGACACCAATGGCCTGGGCATCGGCCATTAGGGGCAATCCAGCAAAGCCTTGAATATTGTTGGCAATGGCCCAATCCCGGTCCTTGACCCAGTCCTCATCGGGCAGACAGTTACTCAAAAAGGGAATGCAGTGCTGGGCGATCTTGCCCACCTTGAAGGCCCCCATGGGAACCCGGGCAAAGTCACCATCTAAACGGGTGTAGAGACCGGAAGAGGCAACCATACGCAGGGCGCTACGGTCGGGTTCAACCAGCCAAATACGGGTAAAGGCACAGCCAAACTGCTCGATAAGGCCATCGGTGACGCAGGCTGCGATCGCATCCGGGTCCAGCCAGCCCGTAAATTTGCTCACCAGCTCCCCACACCGCTTGAGGTCAAACAAAAGCCGTGAAACATCCAGATCTTGGGATGTGAGGTTGGGCACAGGTGGGGCAACTATGGCAGGTAAAGGCAACTTTAGCGTAGGGGTGCGATCTCAATAGTAGCCATAGCCACATAATGACCTGTAAAGAATGACCTGTAAACGGTCGGTTTGAATTCTTGAAAGCCCTTTCAATTACGCTGACGGGGTCGCTGGGCAAGATAGCTGCCGATTAGAATCGCGATGAGGACTGAAGAATACATTTGACCGACGATAGCCTCCAGGTTGGTTAGTACCTGGGCCACCTCACTCAAAGGAACAATATCGCCATAGCCCAGCGTAGTCAGCGTAGTAAAACTAAAATGTATTGTCCTAAGATAAGAGTCCTGCTGAATCAGGGGCTGCGAAAATGCATTGGCATCTAGGGTATTTACAATGCCGTATAGCAATGCCCACAGAAATCCAATCAGCATATAGACGCTGATGCCACCCCGGACAACATCCAGGGTAACTTCGGGAGTGGTGAATATGTCCCGGCCAATCCAATAGGCAGCTCCAGCTAAATAAAGTGCAAAGATGATTTGAGATACCAGGCTAAATGTCTGGTTTAGATGAGATATGTCGCCCACCGTCGCAATGACTTCTAGACCAAAGGCAGCAAGGGCAACAGCGCCATAGACGGTCAGCCACCGTCGAGGTAGCGCAAAGCTATTGATCACCACAAGAATGGCATACAGCAACAGCGAAATCGACAAAATGTTCCCAACCCCAGCCTTCAAAAATGGTAATGTCACAAAGATAACAGCCAATATAATCAGCAGCTGTCGATATTTTTGATGCCGATGTTTTTGATGTTTATGGTGAAGCATGGAACCCATGGGAAGCAGCGCATGTGGAATGCCCCGATAGTAGTCGATAGTTACGCTATCGTTTAGCTATGGATATCTAGAGCAGGCGCCATGAAGACCAAACACTTTATTAATTTGCACAAAGGAACTACCGTCTTCTTTGTGCTGGGGCTTATGCTAGCCTACCAAAACTTTTCCCTGGGACCCTGGGTGTATCTGGCACTTCACGGCACCTATGGGGGGTTATGGCTGCTCAAGGATAGGCTCTATCCCGATAAACAGTGGGAGCAAGAAATCTCTTTACCGCTGGGGATAGCTGGATTTTTTATCGTTAACCTCTATTGGGTGGCTCCTTTTCTTTTAATCAGCAGTGGCTCTGAGCCGCCGCTGCCCCTTGTAGCTGCCGCCATTGCCATCAATATAGCTGGCGTATTTCTCCACTATGTTAGCGATGCTCAAAAATATTACACCCTCAAGTACAGGCCGGGTCTAATCACAGAGGGACTCTTTGCCCGCTGTCGCAATACCAACTACCTGGGCGAAAGCTTGATTTATCTGTCCTTTGCTATGCTGGCTATGCACTGGCTACCGTTTGTTATTTTAGGTGGCTTTGCAGCTGGCATATTTGTGCCCAACATGCTTAAAAAAGATAAATCGCTCTCGCGTTATCCTGGATTTGCGGCGTATAAAGCTACCTCTGGATTGCTAATTCCCAAACTGTTTGTTGATGACAAATCTGCCACCGATCGCTCAGCCGAGACTTGAGGATGTCATTACTCTCAATAATCGCTCTCAAAGAGATACGGGACTTGCTGGCAAATAAGGTACCCGCCGATAGCTCCTTTCCCCTCTCCCTTTAACCCTTCCCCACGCTACTCCGGGGATTTTATTTTTTTGGCAAACCCCTACAGACATCTGCGAAAGAGCTATTTAAGGCGGCGACATGTTGTTGTTAGCAGGAGAATCATGGCTATTCTCAACGCCAGAAAATCAATTAGCAAAAGCACACCCAGACCATACAACAGTCCGCTCGTAACAGGCAGCTAAACTATCAGCCAGCTCCACCGCAACAGTCTCTCGACAATAGTCCGGTAGCTTGTAGAGACGCTAATTACTAAGAGATGGAACCCCGAACCAGTTTCTAGAACTTAAAACCTAAGCAGCATAAAAATCACAATGCAACATAATGTTAGGTTTTAAGAACAAATAGTTTGGTACCATGCGGACGCAGCTGAACATCGGTACAGCTCTTTAAATTAGCATAGTCAAAAACTTTTTTTAGGAGACTATTATGGCGGGAGCAACCATTAATGACTCTCAGAAGGGCTTTTTAGAGAAGATCATGCAAAAAGCGAACTTTCCTGATATCTACGATGCTCGCGACACAACCGTCGTTGTGTTTCGAACGATGCGGGATATGATGCCCACCGAAGTATCCGATCGCATTGAAGCGGCGTTTGGGAATCAGGAAATTGCTAAGCTTTGGAGGGATGATAACCTGATTGTGAGATTTATCAGCCGGGTACGCCCTCCCCTCGAAATTAATTCTGAGGTATTTATGCGGCGTATTGCGCAGGAAGGCAGCGTTGCTAAGGAGGTAACCCCCCAGAGTGTAGCTATCGCTGTTTTTTCAACCGTAAGAGACGAACTGCCAGCGGAGATCGTGCAAGAAATTTCGGGCTATCTGCCTGAGGGTGTCAAGGTCCTGTGGGAACAGCTCTAAAGCGTTATCCAGACAGATTATCCTTCCATTGGGGATAATCTGTCTGGGAGATTATTGCTGTAACAAAACCCATATCAGGTGAGTTTCTTCAAAACGCCTGATTTCTGAGATTATTTGTTCCTTAATCGACAGAACAGCTCTCCTCGTCACACGAGATGCTGTCAGCCGCTGCTTCTTCAGGGACGAGGGTAAATCCACCTACTCGAACACTTTCAAAACCAAACTGCTTTTGTAGAACCTGGCTAAAGCTGGCAATGATATCCGGCAGCTGCTTTTCGATTTCAGCCCGCAACTGGTTGGCTTCAGGCGGCGGATTACCAACGGTTTCTACAGACATATGATTAATATCCCAAATAAATGGCTGGGTTCATTCTAAATTGAAATAGAGCCATTAGCGTCGCAGGTTCTATTTCAACCCCGGCGGTAGGCAGGTCTGATTTTGCCCAGTTGCGTAAAATCGAGGACTCCTGTCTACGGGCATAGGCCATGTCTTCCCTAATACCTAGGGTGGATCCATGTTTGGAGCATGCTTGATCTCAGCTGAACGCCCATAAACTAAGCCATGGCATCATGGGCTGCGACTAGCGATCGCAACCGTTTGAGCCAAGGCCAAAATTATATTGCCAAGGGTTACGGAAAATTACGGACTGCTGCTGTGTATACCATTGGCTTAAACCAGCCAGCCTTTAAGGGGGGAAGTTAACCTGCCTCCTTTACTATTGTAGCTATCATTTTTTTCAATCCATACCACAGGGATATCACCATATGGGTACTGTTACTCTCCACGCCTTTAACTGGAAATATACAGACATTACCAACAGCCTCGACTCCATTCGCCAGGCCGGATACGGTGCAATTTTGATTCCACCGCCGCTGTATTCCGATCCTAGGGGCGATCAGTGGTGGCAGCGCTATCAGCCCAAGGACTACCGGGTGCTGCTGTCCCACCTCGGCGGCAAACAGGATCTCGCCAAACTAATCGCCGCCTGTCACCGGGGAAGTCCCCGTATCAACGTGTACGCGGACCTGGTGATCAACCATATGGCAAACGAAGCCCGCGACGATCGGTTTACCTTTCCAGGTAAAGAGGAGCTAGAACGCTATCGTCAAGAACCGGCACTATATGAAGAGAATCGTCTCTATGGCGATCTGAGCACCGGGCTGTTTTCTAGCCAGGACTTTAACCACGCCGGTGAGATTGAGGGTGGAGAATGGTCCGACCGCGGCGCGGTGCAGTATCAAAATTTATCCGGTCTGCCCGATCTGAAGGATTCTGACTGGGTTTTGCAACAGCAGCATTTAATGGTAGAAGCCTTAGTAAACATGGGGTTTGATGGCTTTCGTATCGATGCCATCAAGCATATTACCGAGCGGATGATCGACAATATTGCTGATAGGCCAGAAACACGAAACAAGTTTTGGTTTGGTGAGGTGTTGACGGGCAGTGACCACGACGAGAGAGTTTTTCTTGATCCCTTTCTGCGGGAAACCTGGATGTCAGCCTACGATTTTCCACTGTTTAATACAATTCGAGAAGCGTTTGGCTTTGGTGGCTCGCTGCGGTCTCTAGTCCGTCCCCAAGACTATGGCAATGCTCTTCCCTGGAATCGAGCTGTCACATTTGTAGTCAACCACGATGTGCCCCACAACCATGGGTTTCGGTCCTGGCTATTAGACCCCCATGATGAGCACCTGGCCCATGCCTATATGCTAGGCCGCGATGGCGGCGTTCCCTTGATCTATTCTGACCACAATGAATCTCACTATGGGGAAGATCGCGATCGCTGGTTGGATATCTATAAACGGCCAGATATCGTGGCGATGATCCAGTTTCACAATGCGGTTCAGGGTGAGGGGATGGTCACTCTCTATGAAAGTGACACGCTGCTGATTTTCCGTCGCGGCAGCCGTGGCATTGTGGCTATTAATAAGGGCGGTTCTAACCAATGGGCCGAGTTCAACACCTGGGGGTTAAAAAATCCGGGTACGTTTAAGGATTTGATCCACAGGTATGAGCTACAGCTATCGGGCAATCGGTTTACCTTACTGGTGCCGCCCCGCACGGCTCAAATGTGGCTGGCTAAGGGTTAGAAGCCAAGACAGCATAAAGCGATAGGCTGCGTCCGGGGGGTGCGGCCTATCGGGGAAGTGGTTGATGGTAACCGGTGATCTCAGCTGTGGATGAGAACTTCAAGGCGTTTCAATCGGGTGCATCCCAGGTTTGTAATGAGGGCACTTCGATTAATTCAAAAATAGCGTCTCAATATGAGATCATGGTTACGGATTAGGGTTGACAGGGAGACTTCGGATGGGACAACAAGGATTTTGGGATTTTGAGATCCGTCATCAAAAGCTGGAGTCAAAAAAAG